>CANRJF010000016.1 GCA_947630855.1 uncultured Lachnospiraceae bacterium | reverse complement strand
CCGGAGTATTACGAAAGTTATGATGAGATTGCCCCGGCACATATTTTTGGCAGAAGCATTACCGGTGAGGGATTTCGTGCCAGACAGAGTTTTCGGGAGGGAAGAGTGGAATTTTTAGCTTATGACAGAATATTTCCAAAGGCTCTTGTGGAGGAATCGGAGAAAACCTTATCTAAGATGGCCATAAACCGGCTGATGTATCCTTTTTTGCTGGCAGGGCAGGAGGAAAAGATGTACAGGGATTATGTGGCATCTCATGTGGAGGCACTGTCAAAAAGGGCGGTAGAAAAAAGGGATTTAAATGTTTTGCGTTTTTTGTGGGAAAATGAATTGCTGACATCAGAAAATCTTAAAGAAATAATCTCTTATGCAGCAAAGAAAGAGTGGGCGGAAGGAGTGGCATCGTTTATGGATTACAGGACGGCAGGGCAGGAAAATAAGAGAAAAAGCAGATACGAATTTGAAGATTTTTGATAACTTGCATTGTATCTGTGAAGGTACTGAACAGATACGATAAATGTGGTTATGACAGGTGAAAAGGAAGAGGCAGTTTATGCAGGAACAAAAGCCAAGATATTATTTAATTGACGGAATCAGAGGAATTACAGTTGTCAGTATGGTTCTGTTTCATTTTTGCTATGATGTATTTATTGTTTTTGGGAACAATCCGGGGTGGTATGGAAATCCGTATGTTTATATGTGGCAGCAGTCCATATGCCAGACATTTATTTTTATATCCGGTTTAGTTTGGCAATGGGGCAGGGCAGCTAATCTGCGAAGGGGGCTGTGTCTTAACCTGCTGGGTTTTGCCCTCTCTTTTATTACATTGGTTTTTATGCCAACGGAGGTAATCTGGTTTGGAATATTAAACTTTTTAGGCTGTGCAGTCCTTTTAATGTTTCCCTTAGAAAAGGCGGCAGAAAAAATACCTTCCGTTTTGGGACTGGGAGTTTGTATTTTCTGTTTTATTTTCTTTAAAAACATACAGTATAAAACTTTGGGGCTGGGAGATGTGGTACAAATACATCTGCCGGATTTTCTATATTCCATCAAAATTTTAACCCCCCTGGGATTTCCCTATCCGGGATTTGTCTCAAGCGATTTTTTCCCCATACTGCCCTGGATGTTTTTGTATCTTGGGGGATATTTTTTCGGCAGGATTTTTATGGAACACAGCGGATGGCATTCTTTTGCCTGTAAAAAAATTCCTTTCTTTTCTGCTCTGGGCAGGAGGGCAATATGGGTTTATTTGTTCCATCAACCGGTGTGCATGTTGGTATGCATGTTCATTTTTATGCCTTTGTAAGCGAAAAGCCCTGCAAGAACATAACCTGCAATTGCAATTATCGAGGCTTCAATGCCAAATTCTCCCCCTGTAATTGCAAAAGATTTATTTTCCAGTACATACGTATAAAGGGAGAATTTATCAGCCGTTTCACCGATGGTTAATATACCTCCAATGATAACAATGTTCCACAGGCAATGGACAACGGCGCTGTTCCAGATGGAATCAAATTCCAATGTAATAAGTGAGAACATAATTCCCACAAAGGTTCCTGCAATGAGAACCTGCAGGCAGCTTAACATGCTAAAGTCCATGCCTGCGATATGCAGTATGCCAAACAGCATGGAAGGAATGATAACTGCGGATTTTTTTCCCCATTTATTTAATACCAGATGCATTATAAAACCCCGGAATACCATTTCTTCTACCAAGGCTGCACCTAATCCTGTAAAGAAAATGCCTGCACAGATTGTTTCTGTCGCGCCGGATACCGTCATGGCGGTACGTTCCATATTGCCGGGTAAAAGCAAGTAGGCAGCGGTAACAAAAAGAGGCAGTGCAATGGCAGCCGCAAGCCATTTGATTTGTATTCTAAATGTTGGAATCCCTAATTCTTCCATTTTGCATTTCAATATTTTCCCTGCAAATATTTTCAGTATTCCATATGCTAAGATAAAGTACAATATCCCGGCGATGATGTTGCAGATAAAAGCGGGTATATGTATTTTTACAAGCAGGCCTGCAAGTAGTTGGGAAATTAATTGGGCAATTATAAGAATCAACAGGGAACCTGTGATTCCCAAAATTATGGTTTTTGTTTTTAATTTTTTCATTGTATTCTCCTTATGTTTCCAGCTTTTTATAAACTTGTGCCCATGCCTTGGCAGCGTAAATGTCCATGAAAAAGGGCACAAGTACAAGGATGCACACATGCCGCAGGCGGCATGGCGCGTGTACGTTCTGCGCAGAACTGTCATTTAAATTCTTTTTTGTATTTTGCTCATAGATTTAATAATAAAAATGGTAAGATCCCAGCCTAATTTTCCAATGATAAACAACAGGGAGCCGATAACAACGGAAATAGGCAGAAACGCAACGGCGCCGGCAGTGTAGGAACCTGCCTGGAACTGGATTTGTGTGATTTCATATCCCATGAAATGAGCGGCAAATTTAAAGATTCCCAAAATTGGACACAATATGCCGCAGAACATAAAGGCAATTCCGCAAATGCTTGTAATGGGCAGAATGAATATGCCGCTGATTCCGGCAAGGCTGTAAAATGCGGTTATGGCACATAATTTCTGCCAGCTAAAACTCTTATTTTTGGAAATGGATTCCCCTAAGTATGCCTTTGCCAGTTCTTTTGGACTGCCCAGCCTTTCAATAATTTCTTCCGGGGAGGCGCCGTTATTTTGTAATTCTGACATTTCGCTTTTAATTTCTTTTACAATATCAACACGCTCCGAAATGACCATGGGTTTTAAATATTTTTCAATTTTCTTCAAATAATTATCTAATTCTTTGTCCATAACTTTATTCTCCTCGTATAATATTTTTAAAGGTTACATTTACGGTCGGATGAGTGAACATGTAACCCGCCTGCTGTCGCAGCCGCTAACATGTTCATCTCGCCTTTCAGTTCGCTGATTGAGTTTAGCAGGTTATCCCATTCTGCCGACATTAAGGAAAGGTATTCCAAGCCTTTGTCCGTAATGGAATAATATTTTCTGGGGGGCAGGCCCTCCGTGCCTTCCTGCCATGAGGAAGAGATAAATTCTTCTTTTAAAAGCCGCCTTAGAAGGGGATAGATAGTGTTTTCCCTGGCAGCCAGCATAGGGTATTTTTCTAAAGTGCTGATGATTTCATATCCGTATGAGGGTTGTTTTTTTATCATCAGCAGAATACAAAATTCAAGAGTTCCCCGCTTGATTTGGGATTTCCAATCATCAATGTTCATATACTGTACCTCCTGTATGTATATCGTACCACACAGTATATCACATGTCAACAGTATATTATGATTTTATTGTTATTGAATTGTGTGTAATTAGTGTGTATAATGTAATTATGAGGAGGAACACTAATGAAGCAAAGAGATTTGATTAAGAAACTTGAAGAGGGAATTATTATAAGGAGTGAATTATATGAAACAGGTTTATCCGACTTTTATGGTGAATACAGATGATGGGTCAGAGCATTCTTTTTTAGTGTGTGTTCCTGATATGGATATTTTTACAGAAGGTGATACTTTTGCAGATGCTATTGAGATGGCGAGAGATGCGATTGGCTTGGCAGGTATTTCGATGGAAGATAATAATGAAGAACTTCCTGTACCATCAAATCAAAGTGCTGCCATAGAGAAAGTAAAGCAGGATACAGAAGATATAGATTTTTCAAAAGGAATTTTGACGTATGTAGATGTTGATTTTGCAGAGTACAGGAAAAAAATTGACACAAAAACTGTCAGGAGAAATGTAGCCTTGCCAAGCTGGCTGAACTATGAAGCTGAACATGCCGGAATCAATGTTTCCAGGGTGTTGCAGGAAGCTTTGATAAATGTTTTAAATGTAGAGAGGTAACTTGTTATTAAAGTACGCAAAGGAATATAAGAGTGAAAAATTATGTCAGAAAACTGAAATGGTTTTGGGTTATTTTCTTAACGGCTGGTTTATTAATGGCATGTTTTGAAACAGCCAAAAGAATATATATTAAATCAGCAGATACCTCCTGGGTCAAAGATTTAGGGTATGATAGGGATGAGTTGTACACATTGAAATTAGACAGGGCAGGTTGTCCGCTGATTCCTGTTTATTTTGATGGAAAAATGTATGATTTTAATTTTGATACAGGGTGTTCATCAGATATTGTAGTTACTGATGTGTTGGAAAATAAAATTGACTATACGGTTTTAAAACAGATAGAACAGTTAAATAGAGATGGCAGCCACAGAGGCTGGTCATACAATATAAACATCAATACATTGGTATTATTTAATAAAATATATAATGATTTGGATGGTACTATGATTGATTGGAAAATGAGTTCATCCCACAAATTTAACGGTCTTGTTGGTGCCGGAATGTTTAAAGACAGGATTGTGACCATAGATTATAGAGCACATATGATGGGAGTAAGTGAAGAAACTTTGGATTATACCGGTTTATCAAAAGAAGAATATGCCGTTGTACCAATGTTACATACGCAAACAGACGGGCAGGAAAAACTGGTGTTTTTTGAAGGTAAAGTAAATGATGAAAATATCCTTGTTTACATTGACACAGGAAAAAATGTATCATATATTCATAATCCTGGCAGTACATATATCATTGGCGCCAGTACTGACAAACCAAATACCGTTCAAGTGAATACAACGTTGGATGTGGGGAATGTAACTTTGGAATTACAGGATGTATACGAAGCATATATCCCGCAATATGATGATTTTGTTTATCCAGTGGCAGTAGAATTAAACTCTGACCAATTTTTGCAAAATGATATAGTCGTAACCTTTGATTTTATAAAAAATCATGTAATATTTCATAAGCGTTGATGGAGAGCCCGGTTACAAATTAAAATAAGGTGATGCATATAAACTATATATCAAAACAGATTATTAAGAGGAGCGTGTACATGGAAAAAAATGAAGTCCTCATTTATGTAACAGAAGATGGAACTGTTAAGTTAGAAGTTACGATGGAATCTGAAACAGTATGGTTGAATTTGAATCAGTTATGTGAACTGTTCCAGCGTGACAAATCTGTTATATCAAGACATATTAAGAATATATATACTGAAGGCGAATTGGAGGAAAGTTCAACTGTTGCATTTTTTGCAACAGTTCAGAATGAAGGTGGAAGAAGTATAGAAAGAAAAATAGCTTATTACAATCTGGATGTGATTATTTCCGTGGGTTACCGTGTAAAATCTCTCCGTGGCACGCAGTTTCGTAAATGGGCGTTGAAGGTACTGAAAGAATATATGATAAAAGGTTTTGCGCTGGATGATGACAGACTAAAAAATCTTGGCGGAGGTAATTATTTTGAAGAATTATTGTTACGAATCAGGAGCATCCGTGCAAGTGAAAAGGTATTCTGGAGAAAAGTTCTGGACATCTATGCTACCAGCATAGACTATGATCCGAAATCTGAAATTTCCGTGGAGTTTTTTAAACAGGTACAGAATAAGATGCATTGGGCGGCGCATCGCCATACTGCGGCGGAAGTGATCTATGAGAGGGCTGACAGTGAAAAAGAGTTTATGGGACTGACAAGTTGGCGTGGAGAATTCCCAGAAAGAACGGATGCGGAAATTGCGAAGAACTATTTAAGCAGAGAAGAACTTGCGATATTGGACAGGCTTGTTTCTGCTTATCTGGATATTGCAGAACTGCGGGCAATGAACCGTGAACCCATGTATATGAAGGATTGGCTTGAAACAATAGACGATTATTTAAAAATGACAAGGCGTGATATTTTAACACACAAAGGAAAAGTATCACACAGGCAGGCGCTTGAGAAAGCGCATAAAGAATATGAAAAATATTCAGAGAAAGAGAAGTTGCGTTTAACAGCGGTAGAAAAGCATTACTTGGAAGTTATTTCTACCTTGGAAGGAATTGAAAAGAAGCAGGAGTAATACTTTTGTTATTCATGATATTGAACAGGAGTTTCACACATTATTTAATACCGTCGCCAAAGCAGTTGTCATTTTAGAAAAGCGTGATTTGGTAAAGGAGATTTTAAATAAACAGAGGTATAGGGTGTATTGCTGTGAGCAGTATATCAGGGAGTTTTTGAAATGAGTTTTCTGAAAAAATGTATCTATTGTGAGTTATAATAGGAGGAATGGATATATGTTCGAATTGGAAAAATTTATTACGCAGGTTATGCACGATGATATATTTCAATTTAAAGAGGAATTATTAAAAAAGGGAGAGGTTGATGTTTTTTTAAACAAAAATTAGGCAAGTTACAAATGATTATGCACAAAATCCAGATTATGGTATGTATATAGGAGATAGTGAGAATGCAAGAGATCACCTTTTTAGTATTTTAAAAGATGTTTATGTAATGGGAAATAATTTTGATCAAAGGGGAAATGTAGAAGCAGATTTAAAAAATTGGCTGACTTGTATAGATATATATGAGTATGATGGTATTTTACCAAAAGTGCTTTATATTATGGTTTATTTGGGTTACGCTGATATAGTATATGAGCAGATGGAGAAAGAATATCAAAAATTTAATGAAAATCGAAAAGATTTTATAATGCATGAAGTATGGAAGCCTGCTTATGTTGAACATTATATGGATATTGGAGATTATTTTTTATTTGCAATGGGGAATATTGCATATGCTATGAAGTTTTATCATTTAGCAATAAGCGATTGGTATGGGCTTTTTACAGAAAATATTTATAGGGAAGAAGTTGCTCCGAAGAGGAAGCATAACTTGGAAAAAATATTTCAAAATGTATTGGTTTTAGAAAAAATAAATAATTTGTTGCCAATAGAGATGTCTGCTGTGCCTTTTTGTTCAAAAAAGACAATAGAGTTTTACAATCAATATGTGATAAGAAAAAGGCGTAGGCGGTTATTGCCAAAAGAATTGTTGGAAGTATTGTTAGATTTTATTATTAGTAGGAAAAAATATTTTGACAACTCTGAAAAAAAGGGGAAAAGTGTCGAAGAAAAAAGAATTCTATTTTTTATTTTCCACCGTTTATTTGAAGATTCACTTGAAGATATCGTAGTTGCATTGGGAATTGAAAAGATAGATTTCAAGTCAAAAGAGAGAATATTGAATTGCTTATGTATGTCAGAGAGAAAAGGATTAGCATCAATTTCTCGTTTGGTAATACAATATAGAAATGAACCAGATATCCTGGAAGTGATTTCACTACTTATGAACAGCAATTTGCAGATAAAGGAAGTGCTTTCAATTCTAAAAGTATCAGAATTGAAAGAATCTATATCATATTATACATCTTTAAGTACATTCTGTTATATGTTGCCAGATCGGAATAAATTGGATGATAAAGGAATAGGTCGTTTTTCGGTAATGGGTATTTCGTATATGAACGATCCGAATGAAGGAAAAATTCTTCAAGATTTTTTGCAACAGACAGATGAAAGCAGCCAATGGGATAAATACATCACAAATTCTGAAACAGTTAGAAAGAAAATAGATTATCCATTTGTATTTATGAAATGCTTTACGCAATTGGTGGACGATTTGCCAATGTGGGAGATGTATGGTGATGGAGCGAAAGGATGTTGTATTGTTTTTGATACGAAGACATTTCAGAATATGAATGAAAGTGAATTGGAAAATGCACTTTATCATACATGTTATATAGGTGATGATGGAAAAAGTTCGTGTATAAAGGAAGAAGATACTACAGGGATTGCGGATATTTATTCTCTGGAAGATGCACTTGTAGAAATACGTGAAATGGGTAAGTGTTTGTTTGAAAAAGCAAATAATAACAGTGAATTGTATAAAAAAGCTTGTATAGAATTTATGAATATGCTAAATCAAATTCGATACTTATTTAAAAGTGCAGCCTATAAGCATGAGAAAGAGGTTCGATTGTTATATGTTTATCCGCAGATTGATAATGCATTTTTACATACAAAAGAGAAATGGCCTAAATTATATGTTCGGCCAGATTTTCCAGTTAGAATTAAAGAAATTATTTTTGGACCAAAATGCACTTCAACAAATAAATTTATGCTATATTTACAAGAACAAATAATAAAGATGTGCAAAAAAGATAACAGTGATATACCAAAGATAACAATGTCTAATATACATTATCAATAGAAGGATATTAAATTTGTTTAGAAAAGCATAGTCCGTATGAAAATGCTATTGGTATTATTACACAGAGAAATTGATAGTCTGGAAATCATATTTGAAAAATTAGAAGAAGGACTGGTATTTGTGAAAGGAAAACCAGAAAATATGGAAATCGGAATAAGCATAGCGATATGCGACGACGAAGAGTCCTGCAGGGAAAGCATGAAAATGATGTGCAGGGCTTTTTTCGAGAAAAAAACCTCTGCCGGAAGAATAGATATCCATACATTTTCATTAGGAAAAGAAATTATGGAATCAGATTTGGACTATGATATTCTGCTTTTAGATATTGAGATGCCGGAAAAAGACGGCATCAGTATAAAGGAATATTTTGAGATGAACAGAAAGCAGACAAGTATTATTTTCGTTACCAGCCACAAAGAACGTGTATTAGAGGCTTTTGGAAAAAATGTAGTCAGTTTTCTGGTGAAACCGCTTTGCATAAAAGAGTTTGAAAACATAATGGAAAAAGTTATGTCTGACCTGTGTGGTCAGATATTAGAAATAGTTGAAAATGGAGAAACTCTTATGATACCGGTGAGACAAGTGAAGTATGTGGAGGCACAGGATAAATATACTTTGGCAGTAACAGAAGATAAGAAATATCTGATGCGCAGAACGATGAAATTCTGGGAGCAGGTACTGCCTGGCCAGGATTTTGTACGCATCCATAAGTCCTATCTGGTCAATTTAGAATATTTTAAGAAGAAAGGGGAAGCAGTTTTGCTGGATAATGGGAAAATTGTTAAAATAAGCAGGCTGAGGAGGGATGGGGTTATGGAGGCATACAGAGAATTTTTACGAAGAAAGGCAAGAGGAATATAAGTGACAGAGAAGATTTTGATGATTGTTTACTATATCGTGTATGCCTTGGAACTGTTTTTGATTGGTGATGGAATTTTTCATAACAGAATAAAAGAAAAAGAGAAATATGCGGCAATGGCAGGTATATACCTGTTTATTATGATACCGGCAGTGTTGTTTTTAAAGCAGCATGGTTTCATTATAATGGCTTTAAATATCTTCATGTTTTTCTTTCTGTTCCAGGGCAGTATAGGTTCCCGTCTGATTCATTTTTGCGTGGTATATCTGCTTATAAATATGGTGGAGAGTCTGGTATTTGGCATTGGCGTTATCTGTTGGCGGCAGTCCCCCGGGCCCTGGGAATTTTGTGCCGCCCGGATGGGAGAACTCAGTCTGTTTTTGGCAGCAGTCATAACGGGTTTGATTTTATTTATTGTAAACAGAAAAGCAATACAAAATTTTATTGGGTACTTTGGCGCATTAAGCCGGTTTCAATATCTGGTGATTATTTTGATTGTGTGGAGCGGGATTTTACTGATGGGAATTATTGCGGTAATGCCGGAGTACATAGACAATAAAAATAAGAGTGATACACTGTTTTTGTTCACAGTCATATTTATGGCAACAGCTTTTGCCGGTGTTATTTTGCTTGTGTTTAACGTGTATGGCAAAGATTATTACCTGAAGCAAAATCAGATAAAAGAAGAGATTATCCACGTTCAGCAGATGTATTTTCAAAATATATCTGACAATGACAGAAAGATGCGCAGGTTCCGCCATGATATATCCTCCCAGTTAAGATGCCTTGCACTGCTCCTTGCAGACGGGAAGATGGAGGAGGCTTTGGATTATTTACAGATAATCGGAAATCATTTTGAGAAACTTGCGGTGAGGAAATATTATACCGGCAACGAGATACTGGATATTATCATTAATCAGAAAATACAGGAGATAAAAGAGAAGGGCATTGACATAGAATTTAAGGGGAAGATGGATAAACCAGACTTTATGGATGCCTATGATTTATGTATGATTTTTTCCAATATGCTGGATAATGGGGTAGAAGCATGTGAAAAGATGGGGAATAAGATGGCGGTTATTCAGGTTTCTGTATTGACACATGGGAATACGGTTTTTTTCCAATTTACGAATCCTGCCACCACGGAAATGTATGAGGCAGTAAAGACTGGCAGAACGACAAAGGCGGACAGGAAAAACCACGGGCTTGGCATGGAAAATGTAAAGCGGGCGGTGGACAGGAATGGGGGAGAGATGAAGTTTTTTCACAGGGATGGAAAACTGGTTGTGGAAATGTATTTTGAGATATAGACATAAGGTCTGCTGCATATTGCGGCAGGCTTTTTATATCATAGGAAACACCTTGTTGCTTTAATTTGAGAAAGTATTGCCTTTCCTATGATATGAAAAGCCCTCCAGGCAGGATGCGCACAGATGCGTATGGAAGATACCGCTGACGCGGCCGCATCTGGCGCACAAACCGTGCAAGTTCAGAATTACTGGGGTGGGGAGGTGATGCGCCTTGCCCGCTTTGTTATATTATGCGACAAAAGTTTGTACTTTGCGACATGGGAATTGTGGATGGGAACAGGGTGTGGTATTTTGTTTTTATAATCAGGAATAGCTTAGAAACTAAAATGTGAAAGGTTTGCGTGGAGAAGAGAATGGGAAGATTAGTGGAAGTCAGAAATCTGACAAAAAAATATTGTGAGGGGACTGTGGAAAGCAGAGTTGTTGACAATGTAAATCTGGAAGTTGATGAGCGGGAATTTGTTGTCATCATGGGAGCTTCCGGTTCAGGAAAAACAAGTTTGCTGCATCTCTTAGCCGGTATTGATGATTTTGATGAAGGAATCATACGTTATAAGGATAGCGATTTGGGACGTATGAGTGAAAGGGCAAAGACGGTTTTCCGCCGAAGAAACATAGGCCTTGTGTTTCAGCAGTATTGTCTGATTCCAGACCTTACTGTCTATGAGAACATTATGCTGCCAGTGATGTTAGAGGGAAAAAGAAAGGAAGAAAAAAAGGCCGCGAAAGATATGATTCTAAATCTTTGCCGTCAGCTTGGTTTGGAAAAACACATAGGAAAATATCCGTCCCAGTTGTCAGGAGGCCAGCAGCAAAGAGCAGCCATATTGCGTGCCGTTGTAAATAATCCCGCACTGTTGTTGTGTGACGAACCTACCGGAAGCTTAAATTCGGCACAGGCAGATATTGTGATGAAACTGCTGTATGTGTTAAACAAAAAAGGACAGACAATCATTTTGGTTACCCATGATATAAAGGTGGCTGTCAGAGGCAGGAGAATTGTCTATATTAAAGACGGACGTATAGGCGGTGAACTGAATTTTTCGGAAATGCAGTCAGGCAGGGCGGAACCAAAAGAGATATACCGGCACAGGGAAGATGAATTAATGAGTTTTCTGAAAAAAAGAGGGTGGTAAAAATGAAGGCGGGATTTTTATGCGGTTTAAAGAAATTAAGAAAGAAAAAAATTTCAGGTTTTCTTCTTGGGATGTGTATAGCAATTACGGCAGCATTGCTGGTTAATGCCTTTGTTTTGTTAATGAAATTAAATCAGGTATTTGAAAATGCATATGAAGAAATGGGAGGTACACATTTGTGCTGCCTGTGGAGTAAGGAAATGTTTTCAACGAATTTCGTAAAGGAATATCTTGATAATTTTCAGGAAGGATTTCGGTATCAGATAACAGAAAATACGAAAACCATAGATTATATGGAAAAAGACGGAATTAAGTTAAGCAATGGCATATTATTAGAGCTTCCCGAAAGGATAGAAGAAGATATGCTCTCGCCAAAGTTATCGGGGACTTTAAAGCCCAAAATGCCCGGAAAAGGTGAAGTATGGATTACCGGAAAACTTGCCGGTATTTTGCATTTGAGGGAAGGAGACGAATTTTTCCTGAAATTTGCGGATAAATCTGTTAAAGTAAAAGCAGTAAAGATTGTGACAGACACTGTTTTTGGAAGCAGTGGTACAAATGTATACAGAATGTGGTGCGGATACGGAAGAATTTCGGATTTCCCCGCAGCAGAAAATAATGCGGTGAGTTATCTGGAAATCAGATTTGATACATACACTCCTGTGACAGAACAGAATTTTGTTCGTGAGACGGAAGAATATTTCCAGATGCCCCTGGGCAATGCATTTTACACATATGATAAAATAAAAAACGGCTATATGGCTGTCTACCAGATGGTGGGAGGGGTGCTGTATTTTGTAAGCCTTGTGCTGGTAATAATCATCGCTGCATTGACGGTGTTTCTGGTAAAAAGCGATATGGATGAAGATGTGAGAAATATTGGCATTTATAAGTCCTTAGGAATGACGGGAATACAGATTATTTATGTATATCTTGTCAGTTACGGGACCATAAGTTTTTTGGGGGCGGCGTTGGGAAGTGCCGCAGGAGGTTTCATCAGCAAAAAAATTATTGTGGGAGTACTTGAGAATATAGGGATAGATACGGCTGTTTATACAGGAATAGCCGGTTATCAGTTTTTTGTATGGTTTCTTGTATTTTCTGCTGTTTTACTGATATGTTTCTGTGCCATTTTTAAGGTACGCCGGCTAAATGCATCTTATGCAATAAGAAAAGGAGAATGGCAGCCGAAAGAAAAAAGCAGGAAAAAGCGTTATGATAATGGCTGGGCATCCTTTGAGCTTTATTATGCCGTAAGGGGAATTAGAAATAAAAAGCTGAGGTATGGATATATTGCAGGAGTGTCCCTGGTGTTAAGCAGTCTTGCCATAGTCTGCATGGGATGCTTAAGTGCTGTGAAAAATATTGATAAAGAGCCGGAAGTCTGGGGTTTTATAAAAACAGATATTTATGTTACTGCGCTGGAAGATACGGCGGTAAGTACAGTGATAGATGAACTGGAAAAAGACCCGGCAATAGACTATACATACGGCGTAAATAAGGTATATGCCACATATAAGCCCAACGGGCAGAACACAAACATAAGTATTACGACTGAGCTTTATGAATTGCCATGGAATGAAAAGATAAAAGACAGGTCGCTGTACGGCAGACGGCCTGTCAGGGAAAACGAAATAGGCGCAGGGCTTGGGCTGGCCCAGGAATATGGATTTGAGGTGGGAGATAAAATAGAATTGTTTGTGAATGGGAAAGCGGGGGAGTATGAGATTACAGAAATTTTTCAGACACTTTCCAATTCAGGGAAAGTTTTTCGGATGGTCACAGATAATCTGGATGAATTTGTAAAGGCGGATGGCAGATACGGGGATTATATGCTGGTGCTAAAAGATGGTTATGACAAATGGGAATATGCAAAGGAACTTGCTGAAAAATATGATGGAAAGTTTTCTTTTATTGCATCAAAGTCAAACGGAGAAAACTTTACAGGTGTTTTGGCGCCTGCAGTTGGAATTATTTTAACTGTTTTAATGATTGTTATTGTGCTGATTACAATGAATCTTACATTTTTGCTCATCAGGCGTGAGCAGAAACAGATTGGATTGCTGAAAGCCGTGGGAATGACTTCCTGGCAGGTGTTAAAGATTTATGTATGCAGAAATTGTTTATCGGCGGCGGCGGGAGGCTGTCTTGGCATTCTGGCAGGAGTCTGTATCATTCCCCATTTGCTGACACCCTATGCAAAGTTGCTTGGATTGACAAAATTTCCCTTTGCGCCTTCCGTTTCGGGAATATTAACAGGGTTTATGCTGCCATGGGTTTGTATGTTGACTGGCACATGCGCAATCATAAAAACAATCGGCGCAGTATCTGTAAAACAGTTGGTGAGTGAATAACAAATGTATATGAATAAGAAAACTTTGCATATGCGTAAAGTCATGCTATAATATTTTGTACAATGAAGATTCAGGTGTGTAAAGGGGTAATATATAGAACCGGAACGCTTTCGCTTCTATCATGGTTTTGTGCCGGGGCTTATGGTAGACTTAGCCGGACGTTATGAGATTACTTCCAACAGGGAATACCGGCAGATAAGATAAGGGAAAAAATCAGGAGGAAAAACAATGCCCTGGGAACAGGAAATGTCTGAAAAAATCTTAAAATTTATTCAAAACGAATTATACCTTGACCTGCGTTTTTTAAAGGGGGCCCTCTGTGCCCTTACTCCCAAATATATGCAGGGATTAAGCACTCTGGCAACAGACGGAATACATTTAGGATATGATTCGGAACATATTTTACGTGTATTCAGGCAGAATTCTATGTTTTTAAACAGGGCGTATCTTCATACCGTTCTGCACTGTATCTACCGTCATCCATGGCTTACAGGCAGCAGGGAGAGCAAACTTTGGAATTTAGCCTGTGATATTGCAGTGGAATATACCATAGATAAGATGGATAAACCCTCCACTAAACGTATTTTAAGTTTTTTAAGAAAAGAGATGTATCAGGAATTAGAGCAAAAGAAAAACGGGATTTCCGCCGGGGTTATCTACCGGATTTTGCAGGAAAAACAGGAGGAAAAGCTGCTGTCTTTGGCCAGGGAATTTTATACGGATGACCATAGATTCTGGGAATACGGAAAGAAGGAAACACCATCTCCCATCATGCAGCAGGCAAAGGAAAACTGGGATAAAATTGCAAGGCAGACGGTTATGGAACAGCATCGTAAAGGTGAGGACCCAAAGCAGGGAGAGGAACTGTTATCTTCCCAGATAAAAGCCGGAAGAAGCCGGAGAAGTTATAAAGATTTTCTGCAGAAGTTTTCCGTGTGGCAGGAGGAAATGCACTGTAACGAGGATGAGTTTGATTTGGGTTTTTATTCCTATGGATTTAAGGTGTATGGCAATATGCCGCTAATCGAGCCCATAGAGACAAGAGAAGAGAAAAAAATCCGGGAATTTGTGATCGTGGTGGACACCAGTTATTCTACCAGCGGGGAATTGGTAGAAAGTTTTTTGCAGGAAACATTTCAGATACTTTCCCAGAGAAACAGTTTTTTTGCCCGTTCCAAAATCCGGGTAATCCAGTGTGATGAGCGGATACAAAAAGATACGGTAATTGAGAACGAAGAAGATTTGCACCGGCTTTTTCTTGACTTTTCCATTCAGGGGGGAGGTTCTACCGATTTTCGGCCTGCTTTTTCCTACGTGGAAAAATTACGGCAGGATGGTGAGATTAGAAACCTGGGAGGACTTTTGTATTTTACCGACGGTAAAGGCATTTATCCTGAAAAAAAGACAGATTATAAAACGGCATTTTTATTTTTAGAGGATTTTGACAGCAAAAATGTGCCCCCCTGGGCAATGAGGCTGCAATTAGAATCGGAGGAGTTTTTGAATTATGAACATCAAGCAGGCAAAAGAAGAGATTAAACATACCGTTTCCGCTTATCTGGCAAAAAATAAGGCAGGGGAGTATGAAATTCCCGTTATCCGCCAGCGCCCCATACTTCTTATGGGGCCGCCGGGAATCGGGAAAACCCAGATTATGGAGCAGATTGCCAGAGAGTGCAGGATTGCCCTTGTTTCCTATACCATGACCCATCATACAAGACAGAGTGCGGTGGGCCTGCCTTTTATCCGGCAGGAGGAGTTTGGGGGAAAAGAGTATTCCGTGACAGAGTATACCATGAGTGAAATTATCGCCAGTCTTTACCGGAAAATGAAAGAGACAAATCTCTCCCAGGGAATTTTATTTTTGGATGAAATAAACTGTGTGTCGGAGACATTGGCGCCTGCCATGTTACAGTTTCTCCAGTGCAAGACTTTTGGCAACCAGGCAGTGCCGGAGGGCTGGATTATTGTGGCAGCGGGAAATCCGCCGGAGTACAATAAATCCGTGAAAGAGTTTGATTTGGTGACTCTTGACAGGGTAAGGAATATTCTTTTGGAAGCAGATTATAAGGTGTGGAGAGAGTATGCCAGGGAGAACAGAATCCACCCCGCCCTTCTTAGCTATCTGGAACTTAAGCCCAAAAATTTTTACAGAATTGAAGCGGATGTGGAAGGAATGCAGTATGTTACTGCCAGGGGGTGGGAGGATTTTAGCAGCCTTTTGTATGCCTATGACCATTTGGGTTTGGATATCCAGGAAGAGATTGTTTACGAATATCTTCATCACAGGGACGTGGCGGAAGATGTGGCGGCATATATTGATTTGTACCGGAAATATCAGGACGATTACGGCATTAGTGATATTCTTTTGGGAAAAGTAAAATCCAGTGTATACGCCAGAGTAGAGGATGCGGCTTTTGACGAGAGGCTTACGCTGGTAAATCTTCTGCTGGACGGGTTAATGCAGGGATTTCTCAAAGTGGAAGAGGAAAAATACAAAACAGATACGTATTTTTCTTTTTTAAAGGAGTATCGAAAAGCCGTGGAAAATACCCAAAATCCCAGGGAGGAATATGATAAGTTAAGCCGCCAGTGGGAAGATAAGTGGGCAGGGGAAGAGCTGGCTGGCCTGCATACAAGGGAGGAACATGCCCTGGGAAGGGAAGTGATGAAATTCATAAAAGACCATGCCCCGGATACCGGCATAAAAGACAAAAAAGAAAGTTTTTTAGCGGCAAAGGAAGGATTTGACAGGCAGAAGGCCGTACTGGAGGAAAGGGAAGCACAGGCAAAAAAAGCGCTGGAATATGCTTTTGACTTTATGGAACATGCCTTTGGAAAAGGGGAAGAGATGGTGGTTTTTGTAACGGAACTTACCGTGGCAAAGGCGGCGGCAGAGTTTTTGGCGGAATTTGGGTGTATTCGTTACAGTGAATACAGCAAGGAACTTTTAGTGGGAACGAGAAAAGGAGAACTGTTATCGGAGTTGGAAAGGTAGGGAAAATAATGAATACAATTACATTGGGAACAACGGGAATTACTACATGTCAGAACGCTTTTGGCGCACTTCCCATTCAGAGGGTTAATATGGAGGAAGCGGTTGCAATTTTGCGCCGTGCATATGAGGGCGGCATGACCTTTTTTGACACCGCAAGGGCTTACAGTGACAGCGAGGAAAAAATGGGGGAAGCTTTTGACGGTATGCGGCATGAGATTTTTATTGCCACGAAAACTATGGCAAAAACCCCGGAGGATTTTTGGAAGCAGCTTGAAACATCCCTGAAAAACCTTAGGACAGACTATATTGATATTTATCAGTTCCATTGTGTGTCCCAGTGCTATAAGCCGGGAGACGGCACAGGCATGTATGAGTGTATGCAGGAGGCAAAGAAACAGGGGAAAATCCGGCATATCGGGGTGACAGCACACAATATTGATATTGCAGCAGAATGTGTGAAATCCGGTTTGTATGAGACATTGCAGTTTCCCTTCAGTTACCTTTCTTCCCAGAAAGAAGTGGATTTAGTACGGGCATGTGAAAAGGCGGATATGGGTTTTATTGCCATGAAGGCTTTGGCGGGGGGCTTGATTCATAACTCTGCGGCAGCTATGGCATATATGACCCGGTTTGGCAGCGTGCTCCCTATCTGGGGCATCCAGAAAATGGAGGAATTGGAAGAGTGGCTTGCCTTTATGGAAAAGACGCCGGAATATACAAAAGAGATTTCGGATTATGTGGAAAAAGAAAGGCTGGAACTGGCAGGAGATTTTTGCCGGGGCTGCGGCTACTGTATGCCCTGCCCTGTGGGCATCAAGATTAACAATTGCGCCAGAATGTCATTAATGCTCCGCCGTGCCCCCTCCAAATCATGGCTTACAGAAGAAATGCAGGCAGAAATGGCAAAAATAGAACAGTGCAAGAATTGCGGGCAGTGCAAGAGCAGATGTCCTTATGAACTGGATACTCCTGCGCTGTTAAGGAAAAACTTAGAGGATTACAAAAAAGTACTTTCCGGGGAAGTGCAGGTATAAACCATTTTTACAAAGTTTTTTTTGAAAGATTTTTTCCCTGAAATTAAGGTATGTGGGAGATACGCAGGCGGAGGCAGTTCTTGACGGAAGGGACTTGTGTTATGGAGAAAAACAGAGTACGTATTGTGGACATTGCAGATGAATTAGGGCTTAGCACGGCCACAGTTTCCAATGTAATCCACGGAAAAACAAAGAAAATATCGGCTGAAACCATAAAGCGTGTGGAAAAACTGTTAGAAGAACGGCAGTACATTCCCAGCATGGCAGGGATTTTGCTGGCACAAAATGATTCAAGAATTATCGGGGTTGTGGTAAATGACCATGAAAAGTATGAGGGACATGTGTTAGAAGACGGATTTATAGCAGCTTCCGTCAATGCCCTGTCAAAGGAAATTGATAAGGCAGGATATTTTATGATGGTAAAAGCCACATCAAAGTGGCAGGAAATATCAAAGTATGCATCTATGTGGAATATGGCAGGGCTTGTGCTCATTGGGTTTTGCGAGCGGGATTACCAGGAGCTCAGGAACCGTATGCATATTCCCTTCGTGGTTTATGACGGTTTTTTCCCGGAGGGGGGCAGGGGGCTTGTGAACCTGGTAATCGACGATTTTGACGGGGGAAAACAGATGGGGGAATATTTGAAAAAATTAGGCCACGAAAAAGTGCTGTGCATTGCAGATAATGATATCTGTATGGATATCCGGCGGTTTAAGGGATTACAGTCTGTGCTGCCGGAGGCAGAAATGCTTTTGATTCCCATGAAAAAACAGGAGCGGGAAAAATTTTACCGGGAAAAGAAAAAGTATATATTAGGATTTTCTGCGGTCTTTGCAGTATCGGATTACTACGCCGCTGATTTTTTATGCTTTCTCCACAGGGAAGGCATACAGGTCCCGGAGGAACTGTCGGTATCAGGGTTTGACGACAGTATGTTATCCAGACAGACATATCCCATGCTTACCACTATTGGATGTGACCATATAAAACGGGCAGAGATGGCGCTGGACTTGTTGGAGAAGTTAAACCGAAAGGAAAAAACGGAATCGGTTTATGCTTTGCATGTAACGCTGGTGGAGCGGAACAGTACCATGAGCATCCTGAAAAAAGATGTGGAATGCAGGACAAAAATCGGGCAGAATTACTAAATTTTTGGATGTATTTTTGTAAGGGGTTATGCGTTTAACCTTTGCGGTTTTCCCAAACTCATATTATCATAAATTATGTACAGAGTACATGTTGCAAGAGGTGATTATTATGAGTGATAAAAAAGAATTCAGGAGTGAAATGCTGCAGATTGCATTGCCTGTTACCCTGCAGTGTCTGCTTTCCTCTTCATTTTCCGTGGTTGACCAGATTATGACAGGACAGTTGGGAAGTACCAGTATTGCCGGAATCGGTTTGGGAGGAAAATTTGCATCCATCTATTCGGTGGTGGTGGCGGCAGTCTCATCTGTGGCAGGCATTATGATAGCCCAGTACATAGGGAAAAAGGATGCAAGGGGGACGGGAAGGAGTCTGTGGGTTAATTTTGGGGCAGCCATTGCACTGGCGTTGATATTTACATTGTTAAGCATTTTTTTACCCATGAAGATACTGGGTTTATATACGAAAGACATGGCAACGGTAAGCGTAGGGGCGGATTACCTGAAGATTTATGCCCTCAGTTTTCTCCCGGTGGCTGTTACATCTATTTTGTCAGCATATTTAAGGTGCGTCCAGGCGGCAAAAATACCTTTATATGCAGGGATATGCGCCGGGGCAGTAAATACGGGTCTGAATTATGTTCTGATATTTGGAAAGGCAGGGTTTCCTCCCATGGGTGTTAAGGGCGCTGCCTGGGCTTCTGTCATTGCCCAGCTTTTAGGGTGCATTGCCACGATTGTATTGTTTTTGCTGCTGTATGGGAAGCGGGGGTGGAAGATTCCCTTCGTCATTGCCATGGATAAAAATGCTTTGGGACAGTACATGTCCATATTGATGCCCCTTCTTGTATGCGAGTTTTTCTGGAGTTTTGGGGAAAATGTGTATGCTTCTGTTTATGGCCATGTGGGGACAAAAGCCTTTGCGGCCATGACGCTTACCAATCCTTTGCAGGCGCTTTTGATAGGGGCATTAAGCGGTGTATCCCAGGCGGCGGGAGTGATGATAGGAAAACGCCTGGGGGCAGGAGAGACAAAAAAAGCCTATCAGGATTCCAAAAGGCTGATGTATGTTGGCTTTATCTGCTCCGTAGTATTGTCGGTGTGCGTAGTGGTGTTTCGCAATGAGTATGTGCAGATTTTTAATGTGGAAGATGATGTAAGGCAGATGACAGGGCAGATTCTTATGGTGTATGCTCTGGCTGCGCCCATAAAAGTGCAGAATATGATTCTTGGGGGTGGAATTTTAAGAAGCGGGGGCAGAACATCTTATACCATGGCTGTTGATTTAATCGGTACGTGGATATTTGGTGTGCCGTTAGGTTTGTTTGCCGCATTTGTCTGTCATCTGCCCATAGCAGCGGTGTATTTTATGCTTTCTCTGGAAGAGGGCATACGTCTGATAATTTCCTGGGTGATATTCAGAAAAAGGAAATGGATGGTTACATTTGAGGACTAAAAAAATAATTTAGGGATTGACAAATTGGTAAAATGAATGTACTATATAGGTAGTTAGTAAATGCTAACTACTTTTTTTGCCGTATGGTTAGTTTGGACTGACCTGGCATAATGTAAAAAAAGGATAAGGTGATACATATGACTTTAAAAGATGCTGTGGAAGGCAGCGAATATATCATCAGGCAGATTGAGACAGATGATGAGGAACTGGAAGCCTTTTTGTTTTCCCTGGGATGTTACAGCGGGGAGACAATCACTGTTATTTCCCATTTAAAAGGGGGATGCGTCGTTTCCATTAAAGATGGAAGGTACAATATTGATAACCAGTTGGCGGAGGCTATCACTATTTAATATATGTTTAAATAGCAGATAGCTATGTTTTTTACCAATGGGTTAGTAGATACTAACAAATGTTATTTATTGGTAACTCATCCGAAAGGATTAGTATAGAGTGAAGAAAGAGGAGGAAAGTTTTATGAGAATTGCTTTGACAGGTAATCCCAATTCCGGTAAAACCACAATGTATAACGCATTGACCGGACGCAATGAAAAGGTTGGCAACTGGGCGGGTGTAACCGTAGCGAAAAAAGAACACCCCATTAAAAAGACGTATTATGCGGGAGGAGAGCAGCTAATTGCTGTTGACCTTCCCGGAGCTTACTCTATGTCTCCTTTTACCAGTGAGGAGAGCATTACAAGCTCGTATGTAAAAAAAGAAAATCCTGATGTTATTATTAACATTGTGGATGCAACAAATTTAAGCCGAAGCCTGTTTTTTACCACTCAGCTTCTGGAGCTGGGGATTCCGGTGGTAGTGGCGTTAAATAAAAGCGATATCAACGAGAAGAAAGAGACAAAAATCAACAGGGAGGCTTTGGCTGCAAAACTGGGCTGTCCGGTAGTGAATACGGTATCCGTTTCTGCGGAAGGCTTAAAAGCAGTGGTGGAAACCGCAGTATCACAGGCACATACCTTCCAGAAGGCGCCTTACAGCCAGGGGGATGTGGATTTAACAGACAAACATGCCGTTGAGGCGGCAGACCGGAAACGTTTTGAGTTTGTAAACGGTATTGTAAAAGATGTGGAGAGCCGTAAAGTTTTGACAAAGGATAAAAACACAGGAGATTCCATTGATGCTGTTTTAACAAATAAATGGCTGGGCATTCCTGTTTTTGCCGTTGTTATGTTTCTTGTGTTTGAGATTTCCCAGTCGTGGGTTGGGCCTTTTATTGCAGACAATCTTGTGGCAGTATTGGAATCTTTCCAGGGGTATGTGGGCAGTCTGCTGGAAAATGCGTCTCCATTGCTTTCTGCGCTGCTTGTGGACGGTGTAATCGGCGGCGTGATTGCCGTAATCGGCTTTTTGCCCCTTGTTATGGTGATGTATTTTTTGATAGCCTTATTGGAGGACTGCGGTTACATGTCAAGGGTTGCAGTTGTTCTTGATCCTATCTTTAAAAAAGTAGGTCTTTCCGGAAAGTCTGTGATTCCTTTTGTTATTACCGTAGGATGTGCGGTTCCCGGAATTATGGCAAGCCGTACCATCCGCAATGAGCGTGAACGCAGGGCTACCGCAATGCTTTCGCCTTTTATGCCCTGCGGCGCAAAGATTCCTGTTATTGCCCTTTTTGCAGGGGCATTCTTTGATGATGCCGGCTGGGTAAGCGCATTAATGTATTTTAGCGGAATTGTTCTGATTTTCTTTGGGGCTCTTCTTGTAAATAAGATTGCAGGTTACAAGGCAAGAAAATCTTTCTTTATCATTGAACTGCCGGAGTACAAAGTGCCTTCTTTGGTGGGGGCTTTTAAATCCATGTGCGCCCGGGGCTGGGCATATATTGTTAAGGCGGCAACCATTATTCTTCTGTGTAATACGGCGGTACAGATTATGCAGACGTTTAACTGGAAATTCCAGGTGGCGGGGACGGCTGATACCTCTATACTTGCTTCTATTGCCAATCCCTTTGCCTACCTGTTAGTCCCCATTGTGGGAGTGCTTAGCTGGCAGCTTGCCGCTGCGGCTGTGACAGGCTTTATTGCAAAAGAAAATGTTGTAGGTACGCTGGCTGTGTGCTTTGTAGGGCTTGAGAACCTTATTGACACAGAGGAACTTGCCCTTATGGAAGGAGCCGGAACAGAAGTGGCAGGAGTTATGGCAATTACAAAGGTGGCAGCGCTGGCATATCTTATGTTTAACCTTTATACTCCGCCCTGCTTTGCCGCAATCGGAGCCATGAATTCCGAAATGAAAAGCGCCAAATGGATATGGGGTGGTATCGGCCTTCAGCTTGGTGTGGGTTATACGGTCGGCTATCTTGTATATACCATCGGCACGCTTATTACAAGTCCCGCTTCATTGAATGTGGGCGCTGCCATTGCAGGGCTTGTGGCCGTAGCAGTTTTTGTGGCAATTATTGTAATGATGATTATGAATGCAAATAAAAGCCTTCAGGCAGAGTATGCATTAGCGAGGTAAATTATGGCAGATTTTGTGATTATTGTAATTCTTGTGTGTATAGTGGGAAGTATTGTTCTTTATTTATACAGGGCGAAAAAAGGGGGGCAGGCATGTATTGGATGCCCCTACGGAAAACAGTGCGGCAAAAAAGAATGCTGTGAAGATAAAAAAGAAGAAAATTCTAAATAGAAATGTAAAAAGAGGATAACGGAATATGGCCGTTATCCTCTAGTCATATCATAGTGCTGCCGCTTCAAAATTCCTGAAACCGTAAAAACATTTTTGTGGGAAGATGCTTATTATGGAATGATTGCAGTGTATCTTAAAGCATTTTACAAAATCCTAAGAGCCTACAGGTCAGCGGCAGGGCGGACAATAGCCCGGGGCACAGGCTTAAAGTGCCGGTGCGTTTCTACCTGGATGACTTTGCCGCTAATGTGCACATAAAAGACTTTCTGCTTCTGCAAATTCATCCTGTGTGTAGCCGCATGATATAATCTGCTCCTTTGAAAAACCGGCAGAAATCATTCTTTCAATGGCATTTAGCCGTTCTGTCTTAATGCTCTGGTCTTTGATATTTTCTGATAAATTGCACATAGTCTGTATCCTCCCTTCCAGTTCGGCTGTCATTATCATTCCGTACTGCTCTGTAAGCATGCGTTTCTTTTCGTCTGCACTTGTCCTGGAAAACAGCTTTTCCAGCATGGAAATCAAGGTGTTTTTGGAATCCTTTATATTATTCCCGTTTCTTATGTTGATGATGATGCCCCGCATTAAATCTACATCATATGGATTTGCTTTATTTCCGAAAACGGTATTCCTGCCAAGGCCAATCTCCTCAATGGAGTCGCCGTCTTCTCTGTTATCCATACAAATCCAAATGCTCCGGACTTTTTTCAAATTATCATAATCACTATGGTAAAATTCAGTCTGTTTTTGTGCGGAAATCATTCTGGCAAGATAAAATATGATTCTGTTTTCCAGATGATACCCTAATTTACCGGAGTCGGATGATTTCTGCGCTTCTAAATTAATCAGAAATTTCATTTCCGTTTCTTTGTGATATGCCGCAAAGCGGATATCAAAGAAAATTTTCCCTTCTCCAGGTATATTATCCTCTGTACTGGACGCATTCACGCGGCCCAGATTTGACAGCCCCGCATCTAACGGTTTTTCTCCCACATCAACCGCATCTCCAATGCTGTCCATGATATCCCTTACTGTCATATCCTTAAATTCCTGAACTGCATATTTTAAAATCCGCGCCAGTATCTGTTTATCTGCGAGCAGGAATTTTACGTTTGTATCATAGGAACTTGAATCATCTGCTGCCTCAACTGCCTGTGCTAAGTTAGTATCTGCCATCTTTTGTCCTTTCTTACATATATGCATATCAAAGCAGGATATTCTTTCATCGTGGAAATTCCTGCGGCACTATCTTAATTATACTTAACACGCACAATAATATCAATGGTTCTTTTAATTGTGGACATTCCCCATAAATTTCTGCAATCTCCTTTCGATACATTTCAAACCGTCTTTCGCTACATTTTGCAAAAAAGTACCAAATTTATGCCGATAAATTAAATAGAAATATTACAGACTTGGAGTGAGGAATTTGGATATAGCAGTTGTTGATGATGAAAAGGTAATCCGTGAGTATATCCGTGAAATGATAGAAAACCAGAAGCCGGACTGTAATGTGGCTTGCTTTTCGTCCGGGGAAGAACTTCTTGCCGCAGCAAAACCCTTTGACATTATTTTCCTTGACATACAGATGGACGGCATAAATGGCATTGAAGCTGCAAAGGAAGTAAGGGAAAAGAACGCAGACATTGTTTTGATATTCATTACGGGCATAAAGGAATATGTGTTTGAAGCCCTTGACATATATGCGTTCCATTATCTGATAAAGCCTGTCACGAAACAGAAATTCACGGAAGTTTTTGAACAGGCGCTAAGGGAAGCAGGGCTGAGGAAAATGCGCCGGAAAAAGCAGCTTTTTATCAATACAAGGAACAAGGGTATTACCATAGACGCAGACAATATCCTGTATATTGAAAGCGTATCAAGGAAAGTGGAAATTCATACCACGCAGGAAGTCATTGAAGCCTATGCCGTACTTGGCGAACTGGAAACGCAGCTTGGCGGGTCATTTTACCGCTGCCACCGGGGGTATCTTGTGAATATGGCGCATATCAAGGAATACAAAAGCGACTGCATAACGCTTACGGGTGGAAATACCGTCTATCTGACAAAGAAAAAATACGGTGAATTTGTTAATGCGTATATGTGGTACTTGCAGAACGGAGGGGCTATTAATGTATAGTTTGGCTCATTTGATTTTTCCGGTTTTTATGTCTGTTTCCGTTCTGCTTCAAGGGTACTGCCTACAATACTTTTTAGGCAGCTTTTTAGAAAGCAGGACTAAAAGCCGTTTTCATGGGCTTTATGTAATGGCTGCATACGGGCTGTCACGGCTATGTATCTACTGGATTCCCCCAATAGGATATGAAAGCGCAAAGGCGGTTTGGAAAACGGTATTTTCCCTCTGTGTGTTGGCTGTCATAGCAATGTGTTTTTATAAGGCGTTCCATATGGTTACGGTTTTTCTTGTGGCAGCTTTTTGTGCAATCGCTGATATTAGTGCTTTTGTGGCGGTTATCCTGCTTGATAAACCGGGGGATAAACTGCTTATGGTATGGAATTGGTGTGTGGGGAAAGGGATTATCACTTCTGAAAAAACCTTTGAAACAGTAATAAAAGCCAGTGTAATTGGCAATCAGTTTCTTATGGAAGCCGCCCTTGTCCTGCTGCTGTACCTGTCACTGAAAGGGATTGTACGCAATTATAAGGAAAAGGATTATGCTATCCAGAGGACAGAGCTGTTATCTATCCTTACCCCGGCTGTGGTAAGCCTGTTGTTATGTGCGCTGCTCCGCACTATCCTGTTTACGGTGGAAGAAAATGCCGTGGAAACAATTTATGATAAATACCCGCTGTTATTGGTAATCCTCCCGGCAATCCTGATTTTGTCGCTGTTGTCTATCTTATACGGGGTAAAGCTGTTTCAAGACACAGTTTATCTGAACAGGGAACGGAGCAGCCGGATTGTACTGGAAAAGCAGATAGGAAGTATGCAGGAGCATATGGCGGAAATGGAGCGTGTCTATTCCGGCATACGGAGCATGAAACACGATATGAAGAATACGCTTTCCGTTGTCCTGCGGCTTGCCACAAAAAAGGGGGAAAGTGAAAACGAAGAACTGCAAGCCTACCTGTCAGAACTGAACAATACTTTTGACGGTCTGGACTTCCGCTTTAAGACGGGAAACAGTGTGATTGACACGCTGCTCAACATGAAATACCATGAAGCGTTGCGCCTTGTCCCGGACTTGCAGATAGATGTAAAGAAATTGCTTCTCCCCTGTAATCTGGCTATCCAAAGTTATGACATAGCCGTTATTTTAGGCAACGCTTTAGACAATGCAATGGAAGCGTGCCGGAAGTTAAAGGAAAAAGAGCCGGAAGCTAAAACCTTTATCCGGCTGTCATCTTTCCAAAAGGATAAACTGTTAATCTTCAAGATAGAAAACAGCTTTGACGGAACGCTGAAACGGAAGCGGAAGGCGGGGCTTCCCGAAACGGATAAAGCAGATAAAAAAGTACATGGAATAGGGCTTGCAAACATTAAAAATACAGCAGAGAAATATCAAGGAACAATGGATTATAAAATAGACGGCAGGGTATTTATCCTTTCCGTGATGATGAAAAATGAAAGGAGTATAGATATGAAAATTTGATATGTTTTGGGCAAGCCGAAATGACAAATAAAATTAAATTTTATTAGGGAGGACGAAATTATGGCAATTACAGGAGTGACAGATTACATAAATACTTATGTAACAGACAGGACTAACGGGAGCAATGGAGTTAGCGGAAATACGCAGGATTATTTGAAAAGGCTGAAAGAGAAATACCCGGACGTGAATATCACGGCAGCGGACTTTAAGAACGGTAAACAGGAGGACGCTTATATGCTTGGCAGCCGGGGTTATAACAACGTAGCGATCTCTGCAGGCATTGTTGAAAAAATGTCCAAAGACCCGGCGGCAGCGGCAAAGTATGAGAAAGTCATTTCAGATATGGCAGGGAATGTGGACAGGATAGAAAAGTTTGCGAAAGAAAATAATGATGAAATACTTGGTGCAGGTGTTGTGATTGATAAAAACGGGAAAGTATCATACTGGATGGTGGGCAGGAGCAAAGACAAAATAGAGAACCCCGGAACGGTTTACAAAGAAAAAGTCCAAGAGCAGATAGAGGAAAAACGCGAAAAAAAGAAAGAGGAAGAAGCCTTAAAGAAAAAACGTCTGGAAAAGGCGGAAACTCTGGAAAAATTGTTAGAGAAGATAAGAAACAAGACATCTGAAAATGAGCCTGCGGCAGACGAAAAAATCAAGGAAACAGGAAAGGGAGAACAGATAGATTTATCTGTATAGCCCTTTAGAGTGCAGCTTAATGAATACATATCAGGGAGGTTTATGTTATGCGTATAGGAAATAATTATCAGGGAATTATGCAGATTTTTTCAAAAAACAGTGTTCCATTTGCAGGGGTACAAAACCAAAAAAGCAATTCAAAAGCGATTGAAGATTTACTGTCTGGACGCAGGAAAAATTCTTATGGTGTAGAGGGCATGAGGATAACAGGCAGGACAGATTGGAAAAAAATAATTGATGTATCGGACGAAATGAAACAGCACGTTTTTGAGGACGTGAAAAAGGAATTTTATAAGTATGGCGGAATGTCGGGCGATAACACCGCTGAAACAGATGCGTATTATGATAAGATACATTCTTATGTGAAAACCTTAAAAGCAAGTGACCGTTCTCCGGCTACATGGACATTGAGCCAACTCCATTTAGACATTGTACACGCAGTAAAAAATGCAGTCAAGGAAAAAGTACCCGGTTGGACTTCTGGACAGCAAATTCCGTCTGATGTATTAGATGAAATTTTTGCAGATGAAAGCATTACGTCTATGGTATCGGGAAAGTCCGGGGGAACAAAAACTTATGCAACAGACAGGACTAACGGAAGCAATGGAGTTAGCGGGAATACGCAGGATTATTTGAAAAGGCTGAAAGAGAAATACCCGGATGTGAATATCACGGTAGCGGACTTTAAGAATGATAAGCAGATGGATAATTATATGTTCGGCAGTAGCGGTGGCAATAATATAGCTATTTCATCTAACATCATAGAAAAAATGGCAACAGACCCGGCAACAGCGGCAAAGTATGAAAAGTACATTGCCAATGCTCCAAAAGCGGCAGAGGAAATCAAAGCGGGGCTTGCCGATCATGGGGCTGAAATGGTGGCAGGTGGCACTGTCATTGATAAGAATGGGAAAGTTTCCTATTGGTGTATCGGTAAGCATGAGCCACCAAAGGACAGTCCGACAGTATCTTACAAAAAACAGATACAGGAGCAGTTGGAGGAGAAACGTGCAAAAAAGAAAGAGGAAGAAGCCTTAAAGGAAAAGCGGCTTGAAAAGGCGGAAACTCTGGAAAAATTGTTAGAGAAGATAAGGAACAAAACATCTGAAAATGAGCCTATGGAGGACAAAAAAATCAAGGAAACTGGCAAGGGAGAACAGATAGATTTATCTGTATAGCCCTTTAGAGAGTGTGGCTTAATGAATAAATATCAAGGAGGATTATGCTATGCGTATAGGAAACAATTATCAAGGGATTATGCAGATTTTTTCAAGAATGAATGGAGGAAAGTCAAATACAAGTATGCCTTTTTGCAGCGGAATATCAACAAGACGCCCTGGGGCAGGCGGCAGGAATACATTAGAGGATTTTCTTTCTGGACACCGTAAAAATTCTTATGGCGTAGAGGGAATGTGTGTTACAAACAATCCCAATGCAAGGAAAATTATTGAGGTATCTGATGAAATGAAGCAGCGTGTTTTTGATAGCGTAAAAAATGCGTTTTATAAATATAATGGTATGTCCGGCGATAATGAAGCTGAATGGGAAGAAATGGCTGTTGCGAAGAACAACTATTATAAAACATTAAAAGTAAATGACCGTGTAGCCGCCGCATGGACATTAGGTCAACTGGAAATAAACATTGCAAAAAAAGTTGCCGGTGCTGTTAAGGAAAAAGTACCCGGTTGGACGTATGGAAAACCAATTCCGTCAGATGTATTAGATGAAATTTTTGCAGATGAAAGCATTACGTCTATGGTATCGGGAAAGTTTGGGGGAACAAAAGGGATAGATATGCAGGTTTGATGTGTTTTGGGCAACAGTGGTTTTACAAATGGTGTTCAGGTAATCGTATCGGATTCCATTTATTCCCGCGAGCAACGAGCCAAGTGACTGCAAGCAGTCACTTGGCTCGTTGTCCGCAGGAATAAAGTTGAGTCGATGGAAACAGTTGAGCAGGTATAGAAAGATTTTTCGTTGATAAGTCGGTGTTTTTCTGTTATAATCAGTAAAGATTATTAAATTATGGCAAATACATACATCCTGATGGAGGGAACCGTTTTGGATAGAAATGTAAATATAATAACAGATTTAAAAGGAAATAAGATGGTACTAATCAGTGATATTATTTTTAAAGGAAAAAGGTATCTTTATGACATGATGGACATAAAAAAAGAAACGAGCAACCCTTTCGAATCATAAGATTTTACTTGGCAAAAAACCCATCTCTTTTTTACAGTATAGAGTATGCGGCGATAGCTGTCAAGCATAATTTTTTCATCATACTACGAAAACGATTAAGGAGACATTATGGAAAAGAATAGCTTTATAAGCATGGTCTGTGAAAAGCTGCAGGAAATATCAACAGAACGAAAAGATGCCTGGATACTTGAACAGGCGAAACTTGTATTAGAATCGGCACAGCAGGATTTTCTCATGTCTCTGACAGGGGAAAAGAAGATTACCTATATGCCGACGGAAACGGAGATTGACGAATTCTGCAAAAAGGTACAGGAGGGAGAAATCTGCGTAGAGTATGAAACACATTATTATGAATTTAACTCAGAGGGAAGGTATGTAGATAATTGGGAGATATGGCACAATGACCCTAAGAATGCTTTTGCTTTTTTAGACAGAACATTCAGAGGTTGTCATGACCTGTTGCGTCTGGGAGAATATAAACTTGCCCGTAAGATACTGGATAGAATCTGTCGGTTGGAGTTTCAGGTCGTGGAGGCTAGGGATTCAGAAGATTTTGAGGATGACTCTCCGTTTACAATTAAAGATGCCGGTAAAGAACAGAAATTGTCCATGTCTGTTTACGAGATAGGTTACGATTGGGTGGAAGCATTGCTTTTAGATAAAGAGGATGAAAATCTGGAGTTTGCAGAAAATCTTTTGAAAGTTCTTAAAAATGAATTATGTCAGGAGATGAGTTTAAGCGATTTTACAGGGCTGTTTTCTGAAAAGCTTCTTGACCATGTGGAAGGTATTTTGGAAAAGGAAATAGAGGAAATGGATGAAGTGCTTAAAGAATGTTCCAGGGATAGCCGATCATGGCAGAAACAGTATATAATTAAGAAGTTAAAGGCAAGGAGTGAGCATCTTCTTCTGGATATCCGTAAGAAATGCAGAGAGCAGGAAAAGAAAGCAGAAATGTCAAATAAAGTGTCCGTGCTGAAAGCTTCATGGAAGCAGATTGATGAATTGTTTTGTATATTAAGTTATGAGAGATACATTGATGATCAGTTGGAAATTGATGAAGTATGGAATATTTGTCAGGCTTTAATAAAAAGAGGAAAATTTGAAGAGGAAGATTGGAAGCTCCGGAAAAAAATTCTTTCTGAGATGATAGCTCATGATTATTACGATTGTTATGGATGTTATGATCCGATAAAAGAATTGTCAGAGAAGCTCTACATAACAGATGAAGAAGTATTGGAATTTGCAGATTTGCTGAATAAATATGAAAGATATGCAGAAAATGCAGCAGAAATATATCGTAAGTATGGAAAAATGGATAAGTATATTCTATACCTGGAAACGCATCTGGGAAAAACAGCAAAAGAATATATTGGGCTGATACAGTGCTATTGTGATGCAGGCAATGAGGCTGGGGCGCGGGAAATAGCGGAAAGAGGATTGAAACAATGCAAAGATGACCTGATGGAGTTGTTTATTTTTCTTTTAAAGGATGCGAAAGCATCCGGGGACGAGGAACGATATAAGAGGTTTTATGCCAGTGCGAAGAGGAGACAAAAGGCTGATATAAGGCGTGTCGATGCAGCAATAACGGAGAGTCAAATGCCTGCAAGCAGTCATTTGGCTCGTTGCCCCCAGGAATAAAGGAAAACAGGAAAAAATTTATTTGTTGCCATTTTTTTTACACTGCATAAAATATAGAAAATGTTTATGGAGTATGTTATGTATTATGCAGTAGGATGTCTTCTTGTTATAGTATTGGTTTTCTGCCTGCTTTTTCATTTTCGCAGAAAAAAAATCTGTGAAAAAATATGCCGCATGTCCATGGAAGAAAAATGCAGTGTTATTTGTCCGCTTACAGAACCTTTAGGATACTGTTATGTATCCGGTCAGGATATTTTTTCTACTACCATTCAAGCGCCTCAGCGTCTTTTTGGCTACACAGCATTGTATGACCGTTATGCGTTCCATTTTAATATGGCCATTGACTGTATGCCGGTATATTTTGATTACAGGGAGCGTACCTGGCTTATAGAATTCTGGAAAGGCCAGTATGGCATTAATATGGGATGTGAAGCGGGAATTTACAAAGCTGATTCCCTGGTTCCTTCTATCCGAAGAAAAACCACATTATTCCACAGCGTAGAAGATGAGGAAATGCTGCCTGTGGCCATTCGTTTTTATCATAAAGATAACGAAATTGCCCGGCTGCACAAAACCCACTGGTGGCTTACTGCCTTTCGCATGGGAGCTTACAGTGAGCCAAAAGATTTGTCGGCGGATATAGGGATTACATTTCCCAATCTGGAAATGCTTTTTGCTTTTACAAGTGCATGGAAAGAGCAGTGGCGCCATGATTATGATATTTGCGGGATGCAGGTGTGGATTCATTTTGAAGACTGTTCAACCTGTAAACTTGTTTTCCCGCAGAAGTTTTTCTTTCGGTTCTGCCAGTGGAGAAACAGAATATTGTGCAGGCTTTTTTTGTGGGTGACCAGGCCGTTTACCGTGAGCATAGACCGGCTTTTGTGCCTTTATTACCTCCTGCCGCCCTGCTTCTTAAGAATTTTTAAGGATAAAAAGCGGAAGAAATGCTGCAAAAAAGGAGTTTGCCATGAAAACAGGCTGTGATAGAAGGCTGGATAAAAGTTTTAAAAATGCCCCTGTGATTCCTTTGTATTCCGATACAAAAGTAGTCTTGTTCAGTGACTGCCACCGGGGCACCGGAAATTCCGGAGATAATTTTTTAAAAAATCAGCATTTGTATTTTGCCGCTCTGCAATATTACTATGCAAAGGGCTTTACGTATATTGAACTGGGGGATGGGGATGAACTGTGGGAAAACAGGAGTCTTTCCGCCATCAGGGAAATTCACAGCAATGTTTTCTGGCTGCTTTCCCTGTATAAAAAACAGGAGCGTCTTTATATGCTTTATGGAAACCATGACCATGCCTTAAAGGATAACAGGGAATTTCCACATATGGAAAGCCTTATTTTAAATATGAAAGGATGCATGCCCCAAAGTACGGGGCAATGCAAAAAGAAGCCCTATGCCGTGGAATTGTATTTAACCCACGGACATCAGGGCGATTTATTAAATTCCACCCTTTGGAAGCTGTCACGTTTTCTCGTCCGGTATCTGTGGAAGCCTTTGGAAATGATGGGGGTTTTAGACCCTACCAGCGCGGCAAAAAATTATCAGCTTAGAAACCGGAGTGAGAAAAGACTTTGCAGGTGGGCGGTGAAAAATAACTGCTGTCTGATTACAGGGCATACGCACCGCCCTGTATTAAATGAGGAAGAGCCCCATTATTTTAATACGGGAAGCTGTGTCCATCCCAGGTGTATTACCTGCATGGAAATTGAAAACGGGAGTATCAGCCTGGTAAAGTGGTTTGTGGAAGTAAAAAGGGATAATTCCCTGTTTGTCTCAAAAGAAATTTTATCCGGCCCCATTTCCTTGACATAAGTATTTTTTTTTCATACAATGAATTTATCATATAGTTTGGTATCTGTGAGGGAACGAAACAGATACGTAGTTTGTTTTTTTCGGAGTTGGAAGAAAATGAATCGTATACACAAATTTATTAAACATTTTGATTTCAGCATTGAAAATTATGGCAGTATTCTTGTTGTTCTCATGATGATTCTGGGAATCGTGCATTTTATGTTTTTGCTGATTATGCATTGGGCCGGACAGAGTTTTTTATTCTGCTTTAATATTTTCAGCGTAGCATTTTATATAGCTGCCGCGGTCTGCGCCGCAAAGAACAGGATTATTCCCGTGTTTTACATAGCCTTGATTGAGGTTCTTTTATATTCCGCCGCATCCGTGTATATCCTGGGGAGCAGAGGACTTTTCGGCCTGTACGGCATGGCGGCATTGTCCTTTGTCTATCTTACAGATTATGTGCTGCATTTTATGGAAATGGAAAAGAAGTACTTTAATATCAGGATAAATGTGGCAGTTACCGTTTTTGTGTTTATAGCAGACCAGTTTATGGCAATTATGCATGAACCTTTAAATCCCATAGAGAGTGAAGGGGTAATTTCTTTTTTCCGGCTGCTTAACACATTTTTATGCTTTGCCTGTGTGCTGTTTTGCGGAAGCGTTCTTTGTAAAATTGCCATCAACAATACGTGGATTATCCACCGCAATATGGTGGAAATGGAGGACCTGATGCATGAGGCGGAGGCTTCCAATGAGGCAAAAAGCGCGTTTCTTGCCAATATGTCCCATGAGATAAGAACGCCTATGAATGCCATCTGCGGCATGACGGATTTGCTTTTAGACGAGGATTTGTCTCCCCAGGGGAGGGAGTATGCCGCCACAATTAAATCTTCCGGGGAAGGGCTTCTCAATATTATCAACGATATTCTGGATTTTTCTAAAATTGAATCCGGGAAAATGTCCATTGTTCCGGTGGAGTACTATTTTTCCTCCCTGATACATGATATGATGGCTATGATGGAACCCAGGGTAAAGGGCAGGCCGGTGAAGCTGGCGGCGGATATACAGGAGGACATTCCCAGAAAGCTGTACGGGGATATAGGAAGGGTGAAGCAGATTCTCATTAATATTATGGGAAATGCTACGAAATTTACCCATGAGGGCAGCATAACCCTGAAAGTGACATGGAAACCCCAGGATGAAAAACATATCTGGCTCATTGCCAGTGTTATTGATACAGGCGAGGGAATCCGCCCGGAGAATTTAGAAAAACTTTTTGACCCCTTTGAGCAGGTAGATATGAAAAAGAACAGAGGAATTGAAGGCACAGGTTTAGGGCTGTCTATTGCAAAACTCCTGGTGGAGCGGATGGAAGGGGAACTGCAGGTGGAAAGCCAGTATGGCAAAGGAAGCAATTTCACATTTTCCATTCTTCAGGAAGTGTTGGACTTTGCTCCCTGTGAGTACGGAAAAAATCAGGAAAAAGCGTTGGCCAGGCCTTTTTCCATTCAGTTTACGGCGCCTTTGGCAAGGGTCATGGTGGTGGACGATAACAGGATAAATTTAAAAGTGGCATCAGGGCTTTTAAAGAAATTTGGAATACAGCCGGACCTTGCCTTAAGCGGAAAAGAATGTCTGGAGAAATTGCAGGCAGACAGGAATTATGATTTGATTTTTATGGACCATATGATGCCGGAGATGGACGGGATAGAGGCAACAAAGAGGATTCGCTCCATGGAGGGAGAATATGTGAAAAAACTGCCTGTCATCGCATTGTCCGCCAATGCGGTGAAAGGAATGGAGCAGGAGTTTCTGGCTTCAGGGTTGGATGATTTTCTGGCAAAACCCATTGAGATGAAAGCGTTAAGCAATATTTTGAAAAAATGGCTTCCCGAAGAAAAAATTGTAGAGAATCCCGGATAAGTTTAGTGAAAGGGGGAAAATATGTATCAAACCCACATTCTTTTTTGTTTTGCAGGGCAGGATTGCCAGGAATTTCAATTTGTACAGAATATTCCTCCTTTAGAATACTGTTCCCATAGTTTTTTTAAAAGCGGTACGCCGGGGAGAGATGCGGAGGAAGCGGATGTTCTTATCATAAATTTGGAGGGAATGGATATAAAAGAGGCGTTGGAGGCGCTGTTTGCTTTTAAGAGGGAGGAAGTGTCCCTTATTTTGCTGACGGAAAAAAGCAGGATTCCCCTTCTGGCGGAATATATGCGGGATATTGATGATATATGGGCAACGCCTATGTCCCGGGAAGAAGTGGAATTTTGTTTTTTCAGGTGGCAGAAATGTGCCAGATTAAAGAATGATTTAAAAATGGCAACCCAGAAAAAGGAACGTGCTTATGAGCGGGAGATTATAAAAAAGAACAACACGTTAGAGGCAATTTTCACCACATTGGAATGTGGTGTGCTTTGCCATACTTTAGACGGGAAACGTATTTTAAACGTAAACCGGGCGGCATTGGAAATCCTTGGGTATCAGACGGAAGAGGAAATGATGAAGGACGGTTTTCTGATGGTGGCCCAGTCTGTTTTGGATGAGGATAAGCCTAAGCTCAGAGAGTGTATCCAGTCCTTAAAAAGAGAGGGTGATTCCCTTGCCATTGAATACAGGGTGCTGCATAATGACGGGAAGCTTCTTCACGTTATGGGCAATGTAAAACTTATCAGGGAAAACGGGGAATTTTGTTACCAGCGTTACCTTTTGGACTGTACGGCTCAAAAGATGCGGGAGAAAGAAAGCGAACGGCGTCAGGAGGAACTGGTACAGGCACTTAGCATAGATTATAATCTGGTATGTTATGTGGATTTGGATACGGGTTTGGGAATGACTTTGCGAATTGACGAGAAGGAAGCCCGGGTGAGTGCCCTTTTTAAAGACGCCGCATCTTTTTCAGACAGCATGGAGCGCTACATAGGAATGATTGTCTGTGAAGAGGACAAAGAGATGATGGGCCAGTGTGTTTCTTTAGAGAATCTGAGAAAAGAACTGGCAGAAAAGAAACTGTACTATGTGAATTACCGCAGGATGCGGGATGAGGAACCTGCGTACTATGAGATGAAAGCCGTGCGCATAGGAAACTGGGATGAAAACAGGGGCATTGTTTTAGGATTCCGCAGCGTGGACGAGGAGACCCGCAGCAAAATGGAGCAGCAAAATCTTCTGGAGGATGCCCTTTTGCAGGCAAATCAGGCAAATGAGGCAAAAAGCGCATTTCTTGCCAATATGTCCCATGAGATACGGACCCCTATGAATGCCATCTGCGGCATGACGGAACTGCTTTTGGATGAGGAACTTTCCCAGGCGGGAAGGGAGTATGTCGCCACCATAAAAACTTCCGGGGAGGGGCTTCTTAGTATTATCAATGACATTCTGGATTTCTCCAAGGTGGAATCCGGCAAAATGCCCATTGTGCCGGTGGAATATTATTTTTCCTCCCTGATACATGATGTGATGAGCATGATGGAAATGAGGGTAAAGGAAAAACCGGTAAAACTGCTGGCCCAAATACAGGATGATATTCCCAGAAAACTGTACGGGGATGTGGGAAGAGTTAAGCAGATTCTTATTAATATTATGGGAAATGCCACCAAATTTACCCATAAGGGTACGATAACCCTTAAGGTGGGGTATAAACCGGAGGGGGAAAAATTCATCCGGCTTTTCATCAGCGTGATTGATACCGGCATAGGCATTAAGGAGGAGAATTTAAAAAAACTTTTTGACCCCTTTGAGCAGGTGGATATGCGAAAGAACAGGAATATTGAAGGCACGGGACTGGGGCTTTCCATTGCAAGGCTTTTGGTGGAGCGCATGGACGGGGAGTTTTCGGTGGAAAGCGAATACGGCAAAGGCAGCAGCTTTATTTTCTCCATTCTCCAGGAGGTGATAGACAGCGCTCCCTGTGAGTACGGACGGAATATGCAGAGGGCAGAAGCAGTTCCTCTTTTCATTCCCTTTAAGGCGCCTTCGGCAAAAGTGCTTGTTGTGGATGATAATAAGATAAACCTGAAAGTTGCATCGGGGCTGTTAAAGAAATTTGGAATACAGCCGGAACTTGCCCTTAGCGGAAAAGAGTGTTTAGAACGGCTTTTGGCAGAAAAAGATTATGATTTGGTTTTTATGGACCATATGATGCCGGAGATGGACGGGATAGAGGCAACAAAGAGGATTCGCTCCATGGAGGGGGAATATGTGAAAAAGCTGCCTGTCATCGCATTGTCCGCCAATGCGGTAAAAGGGATGGAGCAGGAGTTTTTGACCCAGGGGTTAAACGATTTCCTTGCAAAGCCTATTCAGTTGAAGGCATTAAGCAGAATTTTGGAAAAATGGATTCCCAAAGAGAAACTTGTGTATGAAAAGGAGTAGCAAATATGCAGTTTCATATGGCAATTTGTGACGATGAAAAAATCATTCGTGAAGATATATATAACAAAATAATGGATATACATTCCGATTGTAAGATTGATGTGTATCATGCCAGTTCTGAGCTTTTAGAGAATCCGTCCCAATATGATATGATTTTTTTGGATATTGAAATGCCGGGAATGAATGGAGTGGATGTTTCCTATATTTTGCGTGAAAAAGGATACAAAGGCTTTATTGTATTTTTGACCAGCCATACAGAATATATGAAGGAAGCATTCAGGGTAAAAGCCTTTCGGTTTTTATCCAAGCCGGCTGACTACAATGAGTTGAAAGAGGCTATTCATGAAGCTGAAAAAGAAATATTAAAAAATAAACAGATGGTTGTTGCTGACTATGGCGCTGAATTTATGATTAATCTTTCGGATATATACTATATTAAGTCAAATAAAAACAAAACGATTGTCCGATTAAAGGACAACACTTTAGAGGTGAATAAAACACTAAAACAGTGGTTAGATGAGCTGGGTACAACGGAGTTTTATCAGATTCATAAATCATATGTTGTTGCATTCAGGCACATTAAGAAAATAGAGCCTGACGTAATTATTCTGGCGGATTTAGATGAAGAGATTCCAATTGCAAGAAGAAGCATGACTAAGGTTAAAAAGGCATTTTATTCTTATGTAAGAGAAAATGCAAGATGGATGTAAGTGGTACGAATATGGAAAAAATGTTGTTGAGTGGTATTTATTATGCAGTAGAATTTCTGAAAATATGGCTTGTTTCCGTGGGCATATTTCATATGAAATACAAAAAAACCGTTTGGTATTTGTTTGCAGCATCAACGGCTGTAATGTCAGTTATTACGCCGTGGTATTATATTGTAGAAGATAAACCATTTATATATACACTATGTATGTATGCCGTATTTATCTTGTCTTTGGAAAAAAAGAAAAATATAGGCTGGGTTATCTTTTGCCATCTGGTTATATTGATTATTGATGTTGCCATTTCATTTGTCATTTTTGGCGTGTATCCCCCATTAAGTGAAGCAGTTCTTGAAAGACCGATTGTTCTTATTTTAATTAACATGATTTCGTTATTTATTTTCACATGCGTTTTTTTCATTCTTTGTAAAAAAAGAATAAAAAAAGATTCATTTTGGAAATATAATGATGCACTGATTTGTATTGTGTGCGCAATTGTTATTTTAATTCTGATTGCGCCTTTGCAGATGCGGATTATGGGTTTTCAAAGTAAATTAAGTGTATTATCAACCATACTTTTGATGGTTCTTTTGATTGTATCGGTTATTCTGCTGCGGATAAAAAAACAAAGGGAGCAGGAGCGGTTTGAAAAAGAATCAGCACAGGAACTGATGAAAATTCAGGAGATGTATTACAAAAGCATGCTGCAAAAGGAAGAGGAGACAAAGTTATTCAGACATGATATCAAAGAGTACATATTTTGCATTCAAACACTTCATCGGAAAAAGGACTACGGCGCATTAGATTCTTATTTGAACCAAATAGAGGATAGAATGAACGAATTTGCCGCTGCTTTTTCCACTGGAAATGAATATGTGGATATGATATTGAATAACCTGGCGGTTCAATACCATGCGGTTAAAGTGGAATTGAACGGGAAAATTCCAATGCTCAAAATGGAGGAACTGGATTTATGTTCCCTGTTCTACAATTTACTGAAAAATGCATTTGAGGCATCAAATGAGACGGAGAGCAAAGAACTAAAGATGCAGGTCCGGGTGCAGGGAACGAATATGGTTCTTGAAATATCAAATTCATTTCAAAATGTAGAGTTGAAGGAAACCGGGGAGTTTCATACCACAAAAGAAGGGGAAGGGCACGGTTATGGATTGCGCATTGTGAAAAGATGCGTTGAAAAGTACGACGGAATGTATCATGTGGAAATAAAGGATGGCAGATTTAAAACGGAAATTATCCTGCCAAACATCATTGAGCAGTCATAAAAAGAGATAAGTTTTATACCCGCAAGCCAAATGTGTATGCTCTGGAGTATAACAAGTGGAGATTGTTAAAACTTATCTCTTTTTGGACGAACGGTATGTAAATGGTGATGAATGGCGTTGTATAGATAGTGAGAAATTGGTAATATAGAATTGTTAAATGACGAAAGATTGTCTGGTATCAGGTAATTGGACACCATAACAGGAGACGGTTTATGAAAACAGGGCAGGCATGGAAAACAATATTGTGCGGGATTGTCATTTGTACGCTGGCAGGATGCCAAAAAGCAGGGCAGGAGCATGTTACAGCTTCTTTGCAGACACCGGGCCACATTTCTAAAGAGCTGGATTCTTATCTTACAGTGGATGCGGATGTTGCGGCTGACCAGCCGGATGAACTGCACTCCTACACGGCCGTATATGATGTGCCTGACGGCAGCGGTTTAAAAGAAATATTTATGCCGGATGAGACGGAGGTTATAATAGAAGACATGCCGGATTGGGAGCGGTCTGTCTGCAAAACAAAGGATGGGACAAAACGCGCTTCAACGGCAGTGGGCATAGCCTATATGGATAATCAGTACGTTGAATATTATGCATTATTATCCAGCGGGGATGTAGCCCATATGTATCCTGAAGATTTTTCGGAAATCAAGACAGTGGAGAAACTTTCATTTGCAGGACGCCGGGAAGCCAAAGAGGCAGTAAAAGAGATGGCGGAAAGGATGGATATCCGTCTGGCAGAGGAGCCTTTTGTGTTTGAAGGCATTGATGAAGAAGGTTTTCAGACCCTGTATAAAAAGGAATTGGAAAGAAACGGGGAAGAAGCGGTAGAGGGGTATCTGCCGGATTTTGAAGTAAAACAGGGCATGGAGTGCTATTATATGTTATGGAAGGTGCTGACGCCTCACGGAGAGATCTTTCGGAATGGGAACATACATATAGGGGGAGGCGTGGGAATAGACGGCGCCTATGTTATGGCAATATATACCCCCGGGGGATTAACTTGTTTCCGCACGAATGCCCGGTTTGCAATTGAAGAAGAAAATGCGGCGGGACAGATTATGGAGGCCGGGGATGCCTTAGAACAGATTAAAAAAGTTTATGACAATGTAATATTAACAGAAAAAGACAGAATTGTAATTACAGAAATCAGCCTGGACTATGTGCCTGTGTTAAGGGATATTCAGAAAGGAATTTATGACATTGTTCCGGCATGGTGTATGTATGGGAGCGTTGGAGGAAATTCCGTTTTTTTTACTATGGTAGATGCGCAGACAGGGGATATTTTGTAGAAATGAGGGGGAAATGAAACAGTCAATGTTTCGGCAGGATTTGTTCCGGCTGATTCACAGTTATGGATTTTGGTTTTCCATTGTGGGAAGCGTGGCAGTTGTGCTGTGCAGTAATTTGCTGGGGGTATTGGAAGATCCGGAATTTCTGGCAGTAGATACAATTATGGATGATTTTCTTTACGGGGGATGGTATAGGAATC
>CANRJF010000015.1 GCA_947630855.1 uncultured Lachnospiraceae bacterium | reverse complement strand
GCAAAATTTGCGGATTATGTAGTGATTATGGCATATGACGAGCATTTTGCGGGAGGCGATGAGTCAGGTTCCGTTGCATCTATCGGTTTTGTAACACAGGGGATTGAGGATACCTTAAAGGAAGTACCGGCAGAGCAGACAATTCTGGCTGCGCCTTTTTACACCAGGGTATGGATTGAGACGCCCAAGGAAGCTACGGATGATGTAGAGGCGGCATCGGAGGATTATGTACCCTATGAACTTTCTTCTGAGGCAGTGGGAATGAAGGAAGCATGGCGGAGGGCAGAGGAAAACGGCGTGGAACCGGTGTGGCTTGAAGATTGCGGACAGTATTATGCAGAATATTTAAATGACAACAAGAATTATAAAATATGGATGGAAGATACAACATCTATGGAATTAAGGCTTCAGGCGGCATCAGATAACGGATTGGCAGGCATGTCTTTCTGGAAACTGGGGTTTGAAGACAGCAGTTTATGGGATACCATTATAAAATACATGAATTAAAAAAGCTGCGGCACTAAGGGAAAATAAGTGCCGCAGTTTTTTGTGCTACGCTTTTTTTACTGCCTTTAAAATGGAACTGATTTTTGGGGTGGTGCCGTAAAGCAGCACACCTACCCGGTAAATCTTAGCGGAGAGGATGCCGATTCCAAATACGGATGCTATGAGAATTGTTATGGAAATAACAATTTCATAGGGAGCTACCGTGCTCATGGCAATCCGCGTAAACATTGCCATTGGTGAAGTAAAAGGTATATAGGAGCATATTTTCATCACCAGATTGTCAATATTTCCTGAGGACATGGAGAAAACCACTACCATAAAGGCAATAATAAATAAAAAGGTTAAAGGCATTACGGAAGTATTAATATCTTCCACTTTTGATGCCGTAGAGCCGATGGCGCCAAAGAGAAAAGCATAGATAAAGAAGCCAAGGACAAAGAAAACCAGCATAAAAATCAATAAATTAACAGGCACATTAAAGATGGAGCTTATCATGGGATTATCTCCCCACAAAGACTTGTTAATATTATAAAACAGGCATGTGGAGCCAAATATGGCGGTTAACTGAATGAAACCTGCCAGGCAGGAGGCAATCACTTTTCCAAACATCATACTTGCAGGTTTTGCGCTGGTAATCAAAAGTTCCATGGCACGGGAACTTTTTTCCGTGGCAACATTGGTTGCAACCATCTGGCCGTAAAGTAAAATTACCATATAAAGAGCAAAAATCATAATATAAGTATAAAAGAAATTCTTTATCTGGTCTTTGCCAAGGCTGTTTGTTTCATGGTCAATCACAACGGAAAATATTTCCCGGGTTTTTTCGGGAGAAATTCCTTCCGCTGATAAAGATTCAACGCGGTAAAGGTTCTTTAAAGTTTCATCTGCAACAACCGTATTGTTGTCATACATGGTAAGATTGTTGACATAATACGTGTAGGAAGTAAGGTTTTCCAAAACAAAGGCACATTCTGCCTCACCGGAGGTAATCTGTTCTTTTATATAGGAAATGCCGCCGTCGGCTGTCATAACTTTGTAATCCGGAAAGGAGGCGGTAAATGCCTGCCATACCATCTGGGTGTTTTCTTTGGTATCTGCCTGAACTAACATAACAGGTATGCCTTCTTCCTGAACACTTGTGGTTTCCCCTTCTACTGAAGAGTCAGGCATTTCAGTAACCGAAACAGAGGCGCCATTTGTAATCGAAACAGAGGCGTTATTTTCTTCATTTGTGCTATCATTTCCTTTAAATGCAGATTGTATCCGCGGAAAAAACATGACAGCGGCAACTATTATTACACAAAAAATCGTTATTCCAAGAAAAATTTTATTCTTCAAATAATTTAGAAGTTCAAATTTAAGTATTATTTTAAATTGTTTCATTGCAAATTTTCCCCTTTCTCCCCGTCACTGGTATATTCCACAAATATATCATTTAAGGAAGGTTCAAAAACCTTAATTTTATCAATATTATATTTGGAGGTAAGACGCTGCATCATATTCTGCTTATCTTTGGGGGAGTCCAGTTGAATAAGCAAATCCCCGTTTTCCATGGCGCTGCAGCAGGAGCCTAAATCGAGAAGAATACTTTTGGCATGTTCCGAGGAGACGATTAATTTGTCCCTGGTATAATTGTGTTTAATATCATGAAGATTTCCTTCCAACACAATTTTTCCCTCATTTAAAATGGCGATTTTATTGCAAAATTCTTCAATGTAGTTCATCTGATGGCTGGAAAAGAGTACGATTTTTCCTTTGGAAATTTCTTCTTTTACCACATCTTTTAACAGCATGGCATTTACCGGGTCAAGGCCGGAAAAGGGCTCGTCCAAAATGAGAATCTGGGGGTCATGGGCAAGGGCAGTGATAAGCTGTATTTTCTGCTGGTTTCCCTTGGAGAGGGTGTCTAACCGTTTGGTTTTGTATTCTGTCATGCCAAGACGGTCTAACCAGTAATCAATGGCTTTTACTGCTTCTTTTGTTTTCATGCCGTGCAGATTTGCAAAGTAGACTAACTGGTCAATAATTTTCTTTTTGGGGTAAAGCCCTCTCTCTTCAGGAAGGTAGCCGATTCGGATATCTTTGTAATTGACCGGGGCGTCATCCAACAGTATTTCTCCCTCATCGGCAGGAAAAACATCCATTAAAATGCGGATTGTAGTGGTTTTACCTGCGCCGTTCCGCCCTAAAAGCCCGAAGGCTTCTCCGCTTTTGGCTAAGAAGGAGATTCCCTTTAAGACTTCCTTATCTCCAAAGTTTTTCGTGATGTTTTTTAAATCAAGAGTCATATTATTCTCCAATCTCCGCGAGCAACGAGCCAAGTGCCTGCTGCGGGGTCTTTGATTTGTGTCACTTAAATAATACAATAGTATATTTGCGGGAAATTGTCAAGAGACGGGCAAGATTAGATGAATGAAAACATGCCTATGCTTCATATGGTAGAGTATACCATAACAGTAAAGGGGCCAGGGAGCAATGGAGTTAAAGAAAAAAATTGAGTTGGCAATGGCAATTATTATACTGCTCTCTGTGGTGTTGTTGACACGGCAGGAAGCAGTTATTTTTACCGGAGGAAATAATGTAAAAGCAGTAGACCAAAACTGTATTGTGATTGATGCGGGCCACGGAGGGGATGACCCCGGCAAAATCGGCATCAATAATGCATTGGAAAAGGATATTAACCTTGCAATCGCACAAAAGTTAAAGGTGCTGTTGGAAAGCCAGGGTTACCAGATTGTTATGACAAGAACAACTTCCGATGGTTTGTATACTCCCGGTTCTTCCAACATGAAAGTTGAAGACATGCGGAAAAGAGTTGACATTGTAACGGAGGCAATGCCGGTATTTACCGTAAGCATCCATCAGAACAGCTATCCTGAGGAATATGTGCAGGGGGCCCAGGTATTCTATTACGGAAGTTCCAAAGAAGGGGAGGCATTGGCAAAAAAAATACAAAGCAGTATGGTGTTCCGCTTGAATCCTGAAAATCATCGGGTGGAAAAAGCCAATGAAAGTTATTATCTCTTAAAGAAAACGCCTACGCCAACTGTAATTGTGGAATGTGGATTCCTCTCTAACTGGGAAGAAGCGGAAAAATTATGCACAGATGAGTATCAGAATAAGGTGGCATGGGCGATACATATGGGAATTATACAGTATTTAAATGAAAAATAAGGGAGCGAATGCTCCCTTTTAATTAAATCCATGTTGCTCCGTCCACAGAAAGGATTTCACCGGAAATATAGCTTGCCATATCACTGGCAAGGAAAAGAAATGCGTCTGCCACTTCTTCCGGCTCGCCGGGACGCCCTATGGGAATCTGCATGGAAATCCTTTTTACTACCTCGTCCGGCAGGGAAGCCACCATGTCCGTTCTCGTAACTCCCGGGGCAACGGCGTTTACCCTGATATGGTCTTTTCCTAATTCTCTGGCAAGGGAAATAGTCAGGCCGTTTACCGCAAATTTGCTGGTGGGATAGCCTACGCCGCTGGACTGGCCTATCAGACTTACCATGGAACTGGTGTTGATAATGCAGCCTCCTCCCTGCTCTTTCATAATCTTTGCCGTGGGGAGGATGGCATAAAACAATGCTTTCACATTTAAATCAATGGCTTTGTCAAACTCTTCCGGGGTGTAGTCACAGAGAGGAGTGCTTTGGGAAATACCTGCATTGTTTACAAGAATATCGATTCTGCCGTATTTCTCTTTAATTTCATTAATAGCCTTTTCCACTTCTTTGGCATTTGTCAGGGCAGGATGCATACCTTCCACTTTCCAGTTTCCGTTTTCCGCTTTTAAACTGCTCAGGGCTTTGTCTACGGTTTCCTGCCTGGAACCAAAAAGAACCACTTTTGCCCCGTTTTCCAGATACTTTTTCACAATAGAATAGCCGATGCCTCTCGTCCCTCCTGTAACCACTGCAACTTTTCCTTTTAGCATAGTAAAATTCTCCTTTCAGTTTTATAAAATTCCCAGAGTTTCTATAATATATTGTATCAATTTTCAGGAAAAATAGCCATATTATTTTATGGCGGAAGGAAAATAAAAATCCACAATCTATGATTCTCATATTTTGCCTCAATGGTTCCGCCAATCTGCTCCGTAAGGATTCGGGCAATAGAAAGCCCTAATCCCGTGCTTTTTCTTGCGCATTCTACCGTGTAAAAGCGGTCAAAGAGCCTTTCCACTAAAACTTCGTTTAAATTCCGGGCAGAGTTTGAAAAAATAATTTTCCCTTCATCTGTTAAGGTTACGGAAAGGTCTTTGTCACTGTATTTTATGGCATTGTGGATAAGGTTAGAAAAAATCCGGGAAAGGGAGGCGGGGTTTAAATCCCGTACAATTTTTGTCTCTGTAATATGGATTTTTGGGGTAATTCCTCTTTCCTGCAAAGCCGCATAAAATCCTAATATGCTCTCCTCCAATATGGTATTTACGCACACACTCTCCCTTTTATTCTCATATTCAGGAGAGATAATCACTGAATACCGGAACAGCTCTTCCGTAAGCTGTTCTAAGGCATTAGTGCGGTTTTTTATAATCTTTGTGTACCGGCGGGCTTTTTCATTTAGCTCTTCATCTTCCAGCAAATCCAGATACCCGCTTATGGCGGTAAGAGGCGTCCGCAGGTCATGGGAAATATTGGTAATTGCATTTTTCAGTTCCAAATCCCCCTGGACGTAGCGGTGCCTTTGGCGCTGTAACTCTTTTAACTGGGTATTTAGATTGTCAGCCAGGAAATTCATGGCTTTATCCTGGGTGGAAGTGGTAATCAGTGTGTTGGTATCATGATTTAATTTATCAGAAAATTCCCTGGAAATTTCCCATGCCGATTTTCGCAGCAGATAAATCTTTATTCCCAGAATAAGGATAATCAATCCCAAAAAACCGCACAAAAGCCAAATCACCTTTCCACCCCCTTTTTTATTTTAGGTCTTTTCTATTAAAAACAGCCATGCCTGCCCCCGATATAGTTATCATAAACAGCAGGGAAAAGAAAATTGTCCGCCGGGGCTTTGCAATCTCCATGCCTAATACCTGTAAAATCTGTCCATAAGGGTTTGCGTCAAAGATATTTGTGTGAATACGACGGGGCATTCCCCTTAAGTAGTAAGGGTTTTTGAATTTTTTTACGATTACTGTGTCCCCCTCCTCATAATCAAAGGGAAGTTCGTCCCCGTTTCCCTCTGCTTTAACAAAATCTTCTAAATATTCCGACTCCGATAGTTTGGATAATTCATAAATTCCCAGAAACATGGAAGAAAATGCCAGCAGAATGCATATTGCAGTTGTGGCGGCACGGCTGGAGCATAACAGTGCAATGCATGTAAATACGGCGGCATATGTCATAAAGGACAGCCATCCCTGAAAAAACAAAAGCAGTAATGAAGACAGAGAAGGCCAAGAGGGCTTAAAAAGCATGGAAATCAAAACAGAGCTTACCACCCAGTCTGTCAGGTAAAGGACAGTGACAGCCAAAAGGGAGGTGAAAAGATGTGCCCCGTAAATGCCGGCTCTTGTGTGGCCTGCAATCTGTTTGTTGCGGATTGTCTTGTTGCTGTACTCTGTTCCCAGAAAAAGAGAGAGGGTAACCGCCGCCAGGATGACTATGATTTGAAGGCCCGCAGGAGAACAAATTGTATCCATGGAGACACTGTCGTGGTTTTTATTGTAGTGAAGTAACTGTGAGACTGTATAATAGATTTCAAATCCGATAGTCACTATTATGGAACCCCAGAATACGGCATTTTTTTTCAGCCGGAATATATTTGCCCAAATCAGGTTAAGCATTGTCATTCCCTCCTAAAAGATTCATGTAATAAGTTTCTAAACTTTCCTCCCGCTGTGTCATAGAGATAATACGGCAGTTTTGTTCATTCAGGCAAAGAGCCAAGTCGGTGATATTGATTTTTCCATAAATATCTGCTTCCTGCCCGGATAAAATATTGTAGTCTGTTTTCATCTCTTCTAAAACACGGCTTAAAATTTTAGTATCAGATACTGTAATGCGGGTAGATGTCTGACAAGCCTTTTCCAGTTCCTTCCAACTGATTTCTTTTATCATCTCTCCTTTGTCAATAAAGCCGAAATGGGTGGCAATCTTTGAAAGTTCATCTAAAATATGGCTGGAAATTAAAATGGTGATGCCCCGTTCCCGGTTCAGCTTTAAGATAAGTTCCCGTATCTCTATGATGCCCTGGGGGTCTAATCCGTTTACAGGCTCGTCCAGAATGAGAAAATCCGGGCTTCCCGCCAGGGCGATGGCAATGCCTAACCGCTGGCGCATTCCCAGGGAAAAATCATTTGCCCTTTTTTTCCCGGCATCCTTTAATCCCACCAGGTTTAAAAGTTCCGGTATGTCACGGTAAGAGGGCATACCCAGAATATAATATTGCTCCTTCATGTTATCTTCTGCCGTCATATTCAGATAAATGGAAGGAGTTTCTACCACGGCACCGATTTTACGGCGGAATTTTATAATTTCCTTATCCTTGTTTTTTACACCATAGATAGAATATTCTCCTTCTGTGGGCTTTTGTAAGCCACAGACCAGACGAATCAGAGTTGTTTTGCCGGAACCGTTTTTTCCCACAAAACCATAGATGGCTCCCTTCGGGACATGCATGGTAAGGCCGTTTAATGCCTTAAAGCTGCCATATTTTTTTTGCAGGGCAGTTGTCGTAAGTGCGTATTCCACAATGTTTACCTCCTTTAATTCCCGCGGGCAGCTAGACGAGTGACTGCTTGCAGGGGTTTTTTGATTACTTGTCCCATTTTAGATAAAAGAAGTAAATAATAGGGAAAGAAAACCGTAAAGATTTGGTAAATATTTATTGTTTTTTAAGGCAAAAGCCGATGCCCCACACATTTTCGATGTAATCTTCCTCTTCTGATAATGCTGAGCGGATTTTTTTACGAAGATTGCTGATATGCATTTTTAAGGAACTTTCCGTGCAGTCCGGGGTATCCTGGGCGATTTTGTCCAATATAAGGGATTTGGGGATAACCTGGTTTTGGTTCTGCAAAAGCAGCTTTAAAATGGCGTATTCCGTTCTGGTCAGCTTTATTTCCTTATCAGAAACCGTTACCTGATGGGTATCAGGATAAAGGCGAATCTTTTCAAAAGATAAAATTTTTGCCTCTTCATGGCTTTCAAATGTTCTAAGATGTACCGAAATACGTGCAAGCAGTTCTTTCATATGAAAGGGTTTGGTGACATAGTCTACGGCGCCGCCTAATAACAGCTCTACCTTGTTGTCAATATCGGCTTTTGCACTTATGACTATAACCGGAATACCCGTTAGGGCGGGCAGTACCTCCTCCCCGGTAAGCCCCGGAAGCATTAAGTCAAGGAGAATCAGGTCAGGATTTATATCTTTAAGGATGAGCATGGCTTCCGTGCCGGAATAAGCACGGGAAACCTGATAGCCCTCTTTCGTGAGAGTTTCGTTTAACATGTCCCCGATGGGAACATCATCATCGATGATTAAGATATGTTTCAAATTCATGTGTTTTCCTTTCAGGGTAGTTTTAATGTTACCTTTATCATACATTATCATATAGGAAAGGATGAATTTTGTCAGTATTATAATTTGCATAAAAGCAGAAACAATATGTCTTTTCATAAGAATAGAAATATGATAAACTGTTTTTATGGAAACAAAGATTTATAAAATAGACAGTCACCATATTGATATGGTAAAAATACAAGAAGCAGCAGATATTATAAGGAAGGGCGGACTGGTGGCTTTTCCCACGGAAACGGTTTATGGGTTAGGCGCGGACGCCATGAATCCCCAGGCATCAAAAAAAATTTATGCTGCAAAAGGGAGGCCTTCCGATAATCCTTTGATTGTGCATATCGGGAAATGGGAAGATGTATCATTACTTGCAAAGGATATTCCCCAAAAGGCGAAAAAACTTTCCGATAAATTCTGGCCGGGGCCTTTGACAATTATTTTTCATAAAAAGGAAGAAGTTCCGAAAGAGACTACCGGAGGATTGGAATCTGTGGCAGTGCGGATGCCGGCTCATAAAGTTGCCCTGGAGCTTATACGGGGCAGCGGCTGTTTGATTGCGGCTCCCAGTGCCAATGCGTCCGGGAGGCCAAGCCCTACGCTGGCAAGCCATGTGGCAGAAGATTTAGGGGGCAGGATTCCCGTGATTTTAGATGGCGGGGAAGTGGGAATCGGAATAGAATCCACAATTCTTGACCTTACAGAAGACGTGCCCGTCATTTTACGGCCGGGTTATATAACAAAAGAAATGATAGAGGATGTTATCGGGGAAGTAAAGATGGATGCAGGGCTTATTGCATCCGATTCCAATATAAAACCCAAAGCGCCGGGGATGAAATACCGCCATTATGCGCCAAAAGGAGAAATGGTGTTGGTGGAAGGGGAGCAGGAGAAGGTTATTGCAAAAATAAATGCAATGACAAAGGAACTGCAAAAAGAGAGAAAAAAAGTAGGTATAATTGGAACGGACGAGACAGCGTCCCGTTATGCGGGGGATTATATTTTAAGCATCGGGGCAAGGGATGACGAAGAATCCATTGCCAGACATTTATACCGGATTTTAAGGGAATTTGATGAACTGGGAGTGGAAGTGATTTATTCAGAATGTTTTCCGGCACAGGGAATGGGCCAGGCAATTATGAACAGATTGCTGAAAGCCGCAGGTCATCAGGTACTTGAGGTATAGCGTATGAAACTATATGATAAGATAGTATTTGTAGATAAAAACGGGACATGCAGAGCACCTATGGCTGCGGAAATATTTAAAGAAATCAGCACGGGCAGCGGCATAGAGGCATATGCCAGAGGGTTAGTCGTACTGTTTCCCGAGCCTATGAACCAGAAGGCGGAAGCGGTAATGGCAAGCAATGGTTTCAGTGTGCAGGGGTATATGTCCAGTCCCTTAGTGGAAGAAGATGTGGGGAAAAATACCCTGGTAATTGCCATGGAAGAAGGATACCGCCAAAAAGTTCTGGAAATGTTTGAAGATATAGAGGAACGGCAGGTGCGTGTGCTAACGGAACTGGTGGGAGATGAACTGGAAATCGTAAATCCCTACGGAGGTTCTTTGCAGGTATATGGATTATGTTATGAAACAATGTTTGCTTCTATTAAAAAGTTAGCCAATTTATTCACAGAGATTTAGTGCAGGAGGTATAAGTATGAGTGACAAAAGACAGGATTACATTAGCTGGGACGAATATTTTATGGGGGTGGCAATGCTTTCCGCCATGCGTTCCAAAGACCCTAATACACAGGTGGGGGCATGTATCGTCAGCCAGGATAATAAGATTCTTTCCATGGGATATAACGGTTTTCCCTCAGGCTGTTCCGATGATGCGTTTCCCTGGGCAAGAGAAGGGGAACCTTTAGACAACAAATATCTTTACACTACCCACAGTGAATTAAATGCTATTTTAAATTACAGGGGGGGAAGTTTGGAGGGGGCAAAACTGTATGTTTCCCTGTTTCCCTGCAATGAATGTGCAAAAGCCATTATCCAGTCAGGAATTAAGACAGTAGTTTATGACAACGATAAATATGAGCATACGCCTCCGGTAATTGCTTCCAAAAGAATGTTAGACGCCGCGGGGGTTCGGTATTATAAATATGAACATACAGGCAGAGAATTACATCTGAATGTATAAAATTAATAGACAATTTGACATAAAATGGTATAATAAAAGAATAGAGTTTTCATTTTATGGGTAAATAACACACCTGCGAAGCCAAACGGCAGGAGGGAAACATGAAATTTCAGAAAAATGTATATCAGTCTTTTGCACTTGTCATGCAGTTTGGAATTAATATGCTTGTTCCGATTTGTCTTTGTACGGCTCTTGGCGTTTATATTGGAGAAAAGTTTGATATAGACTGGATTTTCATACCTTTATTCATTATGGGAGCTCTGGCAGGCTTTAGGAATATTTATGTTATGGCAAAAAAAGTATTTGAACAGGAAAGTGACAGGGATACAAAACATGTTAAGAAGACTAAATAAAGTATTGCCGGAATTGATTTTGGGCATCATTCTATATGGAATCCTTCTGCAGATTACCGGTGTATGGTTTGTATCAGATAAAATCCGTTATACCAGCGGGCTTTGGATTGGCATAACTCTTGCCTGCGGTATGGCAGTCCATATGGCAATTGTAATTGAAGATGCTGTCAGTTTAAAAGGCGGCCAGGGAAAGCTGATTGCACAGAACCTGGTACGTTATCTTGTAGTAGTCATTGTATTTTCTTTGATGATGTATTTTCAATTAGGAAATTTGATTACGGCATTTTTAGGCGTTATGGGTTTGAAAGCTGCTGCATATGCACAGCCCTTCATTCATAAAGTAATTTTTAAGGGAAAAGGGAGTGAGGAAGAAAAAGCATGAGTTAAAGAAACAATACTGAAATTTAAGGAGGTGAAAATGTGAATAATGCAATTTTGATGTCCGGTGCATCGGATATTGACTTCATGATTCATGGGTTATTTTCCTATGAAGTGTTTGGACAGACCTGCTGGATTACTACCACACACGTATGTGTGCTGATTGTTATGGGATTTCTTATTATTTTTGCTTTGATAGCCAACCGTAAGATGAAAAAAGCCACGGACGTGCCGGATGGTTTTCAGAATGTTCTGGAATTAATTGTAGAATCTCTTGACGGTGTCGTCGGCGGTGTTATGGGAAAAAATTCCTACAAGTTTGTCAATTATATCAGTACCATATTTATATTTATCTTAATGAGCAATATCTCCGGCATCTTTGGGTTAAGGCCCCCTACTGCCGATTACGGTGTGACTTTAGCTCTGGGAGTTATTACCTTTGGACTGATACATGTAAACCAGTTCCGTTACAACAGCTTAAAGTCAATCTGGACAGATATGTGTTCCCCGCTGCCGCCATGGCTTCCCATCTGGTTTCCGATTAACCTGATTAGTGAAATTGCAGTGCCGATTTCATTATCCCTGCGTTTGTTTGCAAACGTATTGTCAGGAACGGTTATGATGGCGCTTGTCTATGGATTGCTTGGCTGGATTGCTACATTTTGGCCGGCAGTGCTCCACGTGTACTTTGATTTGTTCTCAGGGGCAATTCAGACGTATGTATTCTGTATGTTGACAATGACATACATTAACCAGCAGCTTGGTTCAGAGTAACGTAAGCTGTAAAAAGAAAACGAGCTATTTTATTTATGTAAATTAAGGAGGAAATTCAATATGAACATTTCAGGTAATGATTTAATTTTAGCATGCTCAGCAATCGGTGCAGGTCTTGCGGTTATCGCAGGTATCGGACCTGGTGTTGGACAGGGTATTGCAGCAGGTTATGCAGCAAATGCAGTAGGAAGAAACCCGGGTGCAAAATCTGACATTATGTCTACCATGTTGTTAGGACAGGCGGTAGCAGAGACAACTGGTCTTTATGGTCTGTTAGTAGCTATGCTTTTACTTTTCGTAAAGCCGTTAGTAGGCTAATATGGTTAGGTATTCATTACGGAAAGGAGGGGGAACTTCTAAGCTATGACAAGACTGTTTGATCTTGATATGCAGTTGATTATGGATGCTCTGCAGATGGCGGCTTCTGTATTTGTATTGTTTTTACTGTTGTCTTATCTGTTATTTAATCCTGTAAGGAAAATGCTTAAAGAACGGCAGGCAAAGATTAAAAACGATATTGATTCCGCATCAGCCGACAAGGCAAGTGCAGCAGAATTGAAAGAACTGTATGAAGGAAAATTAAAAGACGTGGATAAAGAGGCCGAGCAGATTTTAAGCGAGGCGCGTCAGAAGGCGATGAAGAACGAAGCCCGGTTGATTGACGAAGCAAAGGAAGAGGCGGCCCGGATTATTAAGAGGGCAAAGGAAGAAGCCCAGTTGGAGAAGAAGCGCGCTATGGACGAGGTAAAGCAGGAAATGATTGCCGTTGCGTCCATGATGGCTTCCAAAGTGGTTTCTGCTTCTATTGATACAACTATTCAGGATACGCTGGTAGAAGAAACATTAAAAGAAATGGGTGATTCGACATGGCAAAGCTAGTATCAAAAACATATGGTGATGCATTGTTTGAGATTGCAGAAGAAAGCGGCAGGATGGACGGCTTTTATGAGGAAGTAAAAGGCGTATTGCAAGTGCTTTCCGAAAATGCAGATTTGACCAAACTGATGAATCATCCAAAAATAGTAAAAGAAGAGAAAATTCAGGTTATAGAGAACATTTTCAAAGGACATGTATCAGATGAAATCGTAGGTTTTATGCGCATAATTGTGGATAAGGGTCATTTTGGTGAGATAGAGGAGATTTTAAACTATTTTATCGGGGAAGTGAAGGAATCCAAAAATATTGGGACTGCCTACGTGACCACGGCAGTAAAATTGTCTGATTTACAGAAACATCAGGTAGTTACAAAGCTGATTGAAACCACCAAATATGTGGAATTTGAAATGCACTATGATGTGGACGCCGCTTTAATCGGCGGAATGGTAATTCGGATTAAAGACAGAGTTGTTGACAGCAGTATCAGGACAAAACTTTATGATTTATCCCGTGAATTATCGAAAATACAGTTGAAAGTAGGTGAATGCGCTCCATGAATTTAAGACCAGAAGAAATCAGTTCTGTGATAAAAGAGCAGATTAAAAGATATGCAGCGCAGCTTCAGGTGGCAGATGTGGGAACCGTTATCCAGGTGGCTGACGGTATTGCCCGTATTCATGGACTGGAGAATGCAATGCAGGGAGAGCTTCTTGAATTCCCTGGTGAAGTATATGGAATGGTATTAAACTTAGAGGAAGATAATGTTGGTGCCGTATTGTTAGGTGACAGCAGAAACATTAACGAGGGAGATACCGTTAAGACCACCGGGCGGGTTGTAGAGGTTCCGGTAGGCGATGCAATGTTAGGACGTGTAGTCAATGCATTGGGTCAGCCTATTGACGGAAAAGGGCCAATCGATACCGATAAATTCCGTCAGATTGAAAGAGTAGCAAGCGGCGTTATTTCCAGAAAATCTGTTGATACACCGTTACAGACCGGTATTAAAGCTATCGATGCCATGATTCCTATCGGACGCGGGCAGCGTGAGTTGATTATCGGAGACAAACAGACAGGTAAAACTGCCATTGCCATTGACACTATCATTAATCAGAAGGGCAAGGGCGTTAAATGTATTTATGTGGCAATCGGACAGAAAGCTTCCACAGTTGCCTCTCTTGTAAAGACATTGGAGGAAGCCGGAGCAATGGCTTACACCACAATCGTGGCTTCTACTGCCAGTGAACTGGCTCCGCTGCAGTATATTGCCCCCTATGCCGGATGTGCTATCGGTGAAGAGTGGATGGAAAACGGCGAGGATGTATTGGTTGTTTATGATGACTTAAGCAAACATGCAACAGCATACCGTACACTTTCCTTACTGTTGAAAAGGCCTCCAGGACGTGAAGCATACCCGGGCGATGTATTCTATCTTCATTCCAGGCTGTTAGAGCGTGCGGCAAGGCTCTCAGACAAATTAGGCGGAGGTTCCTTAACAGCTCTTCCTATTATCGAGACCCAGGCAGGCGACGTTTCTGCATACATTCCCACCAACGTAATTTCTATTACGGACGGCCAGATTTATCTGGAGACAGATATGTTCAATGCCGGTTTCCGTCCCGCTATCAACGCCGGACTTTCCGTATCCCGTGTTGGTGGTGCGGCACAGATTAAGGCTATTAAGAAAATTGCTGCGCCTATCCGTGTGGAGCTGGCACAGTACCGTGAGCTGGCAGCATTCTCCCAGTTTGGTTCCGAGTTGGATGCAGACACGAAAGAGAAGCTGGCACAGGGTGAAAGAATCCGTGAAATCTTAAAGCAGCCACAGTATCAGCCAATGGCCGTAGAAAAACAGGTTTTAATTATTTATGCTGCGGTTAATAAATATTTACTGGATATTCCGGTTGACGCAATTTTGCGTTTTGAGGCAGAATTGTTTGAATATGTGGAGACAAAATATCCTGAAATCTTAACTTCTATCCGTGATACAAAGGAAATGAAAGAAGAGACAGAGCAGAAATTAATAAAAGCAATTGAGGAATGCAAGGCATCCTTTAAGTAGAAATCAGATTTGAAAAGGCGGTGAGAAAATATGGCCTCGATGAGGGACATAAAGAGAAGAAAAGGCAGCATACAAAGTACGCAGCAAATCACAAAAGCCATGAAACTGGTTTCTACCGTTAAACTGCAGAAAGCAAGGAACCGTGCAGAATCCACAAATCCATATTTTAACGCAATGTACCAGACGGTGTCTTCTATGTTAAAGCGTTCCGGTACGATTATGCATCCGTATTTGAAAGCCAATGAATCCAGGAAAAAAGCGGTGGTTGTGATTACATCCAACCGTGGATTAGCCGGAGGATATAACTCTAATGTTGTTAAGCTGGTGACAGAAAGCGGATTTGCCAAAGAAGATGTGCAGATTTATGCCATCGGGCATAAGGGAAAGGAATCCTTAGAACGCCACGGATATGAAATTAAATCAGATGATTCCGACGTGATTGAGGCCCCCACCTACACAGATGCGGCAGAGATTTGTGGACGTGTGTTAAAAGCCTACCAGGAAGGGGAAATCGGTGAGATTTACCTGGCTTATACCCATTTTAAAAATACGGTAAGCCATGTGCCCACACTGATGAAACTTCTTCCGGTAGAACTTGATGAGGAGTCAGAAGAGACAGGAAAATCCAATGTTTTAATGACTTATGAGCCAAATGACGAAGAGGCGCTGGACGTGATTGTTCCGAAGTATATTACAAGCCTTTTCTATGGCGCGCTGGTAGAGGCAGTTGCCAGTGAAAACGGTGCCAGAATGCAGGCAATGGATTCTGCGACCAGTAATGCAGAAGATATGATAAGTGATTTGTCACTGAAATACAATAGGGCGCGTCAGGGCTCTATTACACAGGAATTGACGGAGATTATTGCAGGAGCTTCTGCAATATCGTAAGGGATTCCCATTTAAAAAATAAAATAAGGAGTGATAGAAAAAGATGGCAGATAAGAATATTGGTAAAATCACTCAGATTATCGGTGCCGTCCTGGATATTAAGTTTTCCGAAGGATGTCTGCCGGAGATAAATGATGCTATTAATATTACCATGAAAGACGGTAAAAAGTTAGTAGTTGAGGTTTCTCAGCATCTGGGAGATGATACTGTTCGATGCATCGCCATGGGTCCTACCGACGGATTAGTTCGTGGAATGGATGCGGAAGCAACCGGAAGTTCCATTTCCGTGCCGGTGGGTGAAAATACCCTGGGACGTATCTTTAACGTATTAGGAGAGCCAATCGATGATGTGGCGGCCCCGTCTGATGTAGAGTACTGGCCAATTCACAGAAAAGCGCCTTCCTTTGAAGAGCAGGCAACATCCCAGGAGATGTTGGAGACCGGTATTAAAGTCGTTGATTTGCTCTGCCCCTATCAGAAGGGTGGAAAGATTGGTCTGTTCGGCGGCGCTGGTGTAGGTAAAACCGTGTTGATTCAGGAACTGATTCACAATATTGCTACGGAGCACGGCGGATATTCCGTATTTACCGGTGTAGGTGAGCGTACCCGTGAAGGAAATGACTTATACTATGAAATGAAGGAATCCGGGGTTATTGACAAGACCACCATGGTATTCGGTCAGATGAATGAGCCTCCCGGAGCAAGAATGAGGGTAGGTCTTACCGGACTTACCATGGCAGAATATTTCCGTGACAGAGGCGGAAAAGACGTATTGTTGTTTATTGATAATATTTTCCGTTTTACCCAGGCAGGTTCCGAGGTGTCTGCGCTTCTTGGACGTATGCCTTCTGCCGTAGGTTACCAGCCTACATTGCAGACAGAGATGGGAGCATTGCAGGAGCGTATCACATCCACAAAGAGCGGTTCTATCACATCTGTACAGGCAGTATATGTGCCTGCGGATGACTTGACTGACCCGGCTCCGGCAACAACTTTTGCCCACTTGGACGCTACCACCGTATTGGAGCGTTCCATTGCAGAACTTGGTATTTACCCTGCGGTAGATCCGTTGGGTTCCACATCACGTATCTTAGACCCGCGTATTGTTGGTCAGGAGCATTTTGAAGTTGCCCGTGGTGTGCAGGAGATTTTACAGAAGTATAAAGAACTTCAGGATATTATCGCCATTCTTGGTATGGACGAGCTGTCTGAGGATGATAAACTTACTGTAAACCGTGCCAGAAAGGTACAGAGATTTTTGTCCCAGCCATTTAACGTAGCTACACAGTTTACAGGACTGGATGGAAAATATGTTCCAATCACTGAGACGGTAAGAGGATTTAGGGAGATTCTGGAAGGCAAGTTAGATGATGTTCCCGAAAGTTACTTCTTAAATGCAGGTTCCATTGATGAAGTACGCGCCCGTATGAAGTAAGGGGTGATGGTATGGCAGATAATGAAAGAATGTTTCAGGTAAAAATTATCACACCGGACCGTATTTTTTATACGGGGGAGGCGGAGATGGTGGAGTTTAACACCACCAGCGGCGCCATTGGTGTGTATAAGAACCATATTCCCATAACCACTGTATTAGCGCCTGGCGCCGTGATTATCCACGAATCATCCGGGGAGAAAGTAGCGGCAGTCCATGCAGGCTTTGCAGAGATTTTATCTGATAAAGTTACGTTTTTGGCAGAGATTGCCGAATGGCCCGAAGAGATTGATGTAAGCCGTGCGGAAGAGGCAAAGAAGCGTGCGGAGGATCGTCTGGCGGCAAAAACGGCAGATGTTGACATTGCCCGGGCAGAATTTGCCCTGCGCAAGGCCCTGACGCGGATTGACGTAAAGGGAATGTAAGATGAATATGGAAAGACCGATACCGGAAAAATAACGGTATCGGTCTTTTTCTGTAATTGGGCAGAAAGTAAACATAAATCCGCGATGCGAAAACAACATTCATGATGAATATTATATTTCTGCTATTTGAAGATTTAACGTTTTTTCTCTTTTTATATCCTTTACAATTACTCTCAAATTGAAGGGAGGAATTAAATTGAATATTGGAACTCAATTACGCAATTTGCTGGAACAGGACGGAATCACTCAGAAACAATTGGCTAAGGAATTAAATATTTCCAATACTACCTTAAATGGCTATGTTCAGAACAGAAGACAGCCTGATGCAAAAATGGCAGTTCGGCTTGCTTCATATTTTAATACCACAACAGATTATCTTTATGGGCGTACCACTGTCAGGGAGCCTATTGTGACACCTTACAATGCAAATGAACGCCGCCTGGTAAATATATACCGGGCTATTCCTGACGGAATGAAGCCTTTGTTTATCGAAACAGGGAAAACTTTTATGCGTGAAGCCTCAAAAAACAAAAGAAAGTAAAAGTATACACAAATCATTACAACTGTCTTGTCAGCTAACCCATAATATGTTATAATGCCTGCTATAAGTTTAAGGACAGGAAAAATAATCCTGAAAATAACCGGACATCTCAGCATGTCCATGGAGGAAAGTATGATTAAATCAGAAGAAATTAAGGCATTGAAGGAACAGAAAGACGTAGTGATTCTGGCTCATTACTATGTGGAAGGCAATGTCCAGGAAATTGCGGATTTTGTGGGAGATTCCTATGCCCTGGCAAAAAAGGCCACAGAAGTCTGTCAGCAGAATATTTTATTTTGCGGCGTGCGATTTATGGGGGAGAGCGCAAAACTGTTAAATCCCCACAAGCATGTGTATATGGCAGATTTGGATGCAGACTGCTTTATGGCCCACATGATAACACCAGGGCAGGTGGAAAAAGTAAAGAGAGAACATCCTGATGCGGCGGTAGTCTGTTATGTAAATTCTACGGCAGAGATAAAAGCCATGTCAGATGTGTGTGTCACATCCTCCAATGCAGTGCGGGTAGTAAGAGGAATGAAAGAGAAAGAGATTTTCTTTATTCCGGACAACCATCTGGCACATTTCGTAGCGGATGCCCTGCCGGAAAAAACATTTATATATCATCACGGTTTTTGCCCGGTGCATCAGAATATTACAGGGGAAGATATAAGAAATGCCAAAAAAGAACACCCCGGGGCAAAAGTACTGGCTCATCCTGAATGTCCAAAAGATGTTTTGAAGGAATCAGATTTTATTGGCAGTACATCAGAAATTATCAGCTATGCAACCGAAGGAGCGGAAAAAGAATACATAATTGCCACAGAGACCGGCGTATTCTATGAACTTGAGAAAAAAAATCCTGACAAGATTTTTTACCAGGTAATACAGGAGCAGGTTTGTCTGAACATGAAAAAAGTTACCTTAGATAAAGTGTATGACGTTTTAAAGAATTTAGAGAATAAAGAGGAATTGATTTTGCCAGACGCTATGATGGAAAAAGCAAAGAAACCCTTAGAAAAGATGCTTATTCTGGCAAAATAGCGTGACATGACACGGAGAATGAGATGAAAACAGATATATTAATTGTGGGGAGCGGCTGTGCAGGTTTATATTGCGCATTAAATCTTCCCAGAGAGAAACAGGTTTTAATTATTACAAAAGACATTGTGGAACACAGCGATTCCTTTCTTGCCCAGGGAGGCATGTGTATGTTGAAAGATGAATCGGACTATGACAGTTATTTTGAGGATACCATGCATGCGGGCCATTATGAGAACAACCCCGAAACCGTAGAGATTATGATACGTTCCTCCCAGGATACCGTAAAAGACCTTCTTTCCTACGGCGTGGATTTTAAACGGGAAGAGGATGGCAGTTTGTGTTTTACAAGAGAAGGAGGGCATTCCCATAAACGGATTTTATTTCACGAGGATATTACAGGGAAAGAGATTACGGGGAAATTGTGGGATGAGGTCAAAAAGCGTGATAATATCAGGATTATAGAGCATTGTACCATGTTGGATTTATTGTGTATGGACAATGTCTGTTACGGTGCCGTTGTGAAGAACCAGGAGGGAACTCTTGACACTATTACCGCAGAACAGACGGTACTTGCCTGCGGGGGAATCGGCGGACTGTACCGCCATTCCACCAATTTCCGCCAGCTTACCGGGGATGGCATTGCCGTGGCGCTTGCCCACAATATTGAATTGGAGCATGTGAATTATGTGCAGATTCATCCTACCACTCTATATTCCAATGAAGCAGAGGAGAGGAGATTTCTTATTTCCGAATCTGTCCGGGGGGAAGGGGCGGTTTTGTACAATGCCAAAAAGGAGCGATTTGTAAATGAACTTTTGCCCAGGGATGTGCTGACGGAAAAAATCAGGGAACAAATGGAAAAAGACAATATGCCGTATGTATGGCTTTCCATGGAACATATTCCCAAGGAAGAGATTGCGTCCCATTTTCCCAATATTGTAGAGCATTGCAAAAAAATGGGATATGACGTGTTTAAGGAATGTATTCCGGTTGTGCCCGCCCAGCATTATTTTATGGGGGGCATTAAAGTGGACACGGACAGCCATACCTCCATGCATCATCTTTATGCTATCGGGGAAACTGCCTGCAATGGGGTACACGGAAGGAACCGGCTGGCAAGCAATTCCCTGTTGGAAAGCATGGTATTTGCAAAGCGGGCAGCATTGCGCATTGGCAGCACTCACGTAAAAAGCCAGATTCCTCCGGGGCTTCTTCCCGTGGATTTTGACAAATATAAGGATGAGGCGGCATTAAAAGAGCGTTATAAAGAAAATGTATTAAACGAGATAGAAAGGTTGAATAAAGCATATGTATAACCAGGTTACCATGAAATTAAATGTTGATAAATTTATTTTAAGCGCCTTAAAAGAAGATATCACCAGTGAAGATGTAAGTACCAATGCGGTTATGCCGGAGGGAAAGCTCGGGGAAGTGGATTTGATTTGTAAGGAAGACGGGATTATCTGCGGACTTTTCGTTTTTGCCCGGGTGTTTGAATTGCTGGATGATAAGACGGAAACCGTGTTTTTTGTGAAAGACGGGGACAAGGTAAAAGCAGGGGATTTAATGGGTAAGGTAAGGGGTGACATCCGTGTGCTTTTATCCGGCGAGCGTACCGCCTTAAATTATCTCCAGCGCATGAGCGGAATTGCCACCTATACCAATTTTATTGCAGCTATGCTGGAGGGCACGGGCATTAAGCTGTTAGATACCAGGAAAACCAGCCCTAACAACAGGATTTTTGAGAAATATGCAGTCCGGGTGGGAGGGGGAAACAACCACCGTTATAACCTGACGGACGGAGTACTGTTAAAGGATAATCATATCGGGGCGGCAGGCGGAGTAAAAGAGGCCATTGTTATGGCAAAGAATTACGCTCCCTTTGTCCGCAAAATAGAAATAGAAGTAGAAAATCTTGCTATGGTAAAAGAGGCGGTGGAAGCCGGGGCGGATATTATAATGTTAGACAACATGACCACCGAGGAAATGAAGGAAGCAATAGAGATTATTGATAAAAAAGCCGAAATTGAGATTTCCGGAAATGTGACAAAGGAAAATATTGCAAGATTGACAGGGCTTTCGGTTGATTATGTTTCCAGCGGCGCACTTACCCATTCTGCACCCATTATGGATATTTCCCTGAAAAATCTGCATCAGATTTAAGGAGTGAGGCAAATATGAGCGGAGAAAAACGGCGGGAAGAGATGCTTACCGTGTTAAGGCAGGCAGATAAACCGGTGTCGGGAACTGCCCTTGCCAGGAATTTTGCTGTCAGCCGTCAGGTTGTGGTACAGGATATCGCCCTGCTGCGGGCTCAGAACCAGGAAATTATATCTACCTGCAAAGGCTATCTTTTAAAGAAGTCTTCACCCAACCAGAGGATATTCAAGGTTCACCATACCGACCAGGAGATGGAGGAAGAATTAAATCTTATTGTGGATTACGGCGGAAAAATAGAAGATGAATTTGTCTACCACAAAGTTTACAATGTTATCCGTGTCCAGATGGGGCTTAAATCCAGGTTGGAAGTACAGGAATATATGAAAAAATTAAACAGCGGCAAATCCAAGTCCTTAAAAGACGTTACCTCAAATTACCATTACCATACCGTAACGGCGGAATCGGAGGAAATATTGGACAGGATTCAGGAAGAGCTGCAGAAGAGGGGATTTTTGGCGGAATTAAGGGATTATGAACCCATTGATTTCTGGAAATAGGCTTAAGGAGGGCAGGTTAAACTTTAAATTAAAACCTGCCCTCCTCCGGTTATTCTGCAAAAGTTCCGTCACTGTTTAACAGAACAAGATTACCATTGGAGTTATAGCAGATAATTTCCCCTTCATGGTAAATTTTCGGAATATTTCCAAGATATGTTAAATCCTTTTCCCTTGTATAACGGAAAAAGTGGGTAAAATCCTTGCCTGCATCGTAATTATCATCTGTTATGGCAATTTCGATAAAATCATCTTCCGGGTCAATGTCAATAAGGTAATATGCCCCGGTGTGGGGATAGACAATATGCAGTTTATCCAATTCCCCGGAAAAGTCCTCACCGTTTACCGTCAAAGATAAAACAGTATTGTATTCGTCATCCCAAATGGAATAACATATTTCTTCTTCTCTGCCGTCATTGTTGATATCGTATGAAGCGGAAACTCCCGGAAAAATTTTCTGTACATAACTTCCGCTGTAATTGTAGGAATCTTTTAACCCTTTTAAATCCCTGTATGGAATATTAAATTCAAATGTTCCCGCAGAGTAAGCGCCCAGCACATAAGGGTTGCTGATAAAAGTAATACCGCTGCTGTCCAAATACCATACGGAGGAATCTTTCAGCAAATCCGTTTCCATATCTGCGGCAAAATCTTCAAAAATATAGTATTCATAAGCAGGAAGCTGCGCCTGATTTTCCAGATTTGTTAAAAGTATATTATAGAAATCAGTAAAATCATTGCTTAATGCCTCCAACTGCAATTTATTTCCCGTGACTGCATCGAAGGTGGCGCCGTACTGCCAGGTGGCGCCGTGGGCGCCTCCGCTGTAATCATACTGAAAAAAGACAATGGAGATAATCTGTTTATCACAGCGTTTTACAGTGTAAGAAAAAGAAGCGGTATAGGGGTCAAAAGTATAACCGTCATCTTCGGCAGCCGCATGATAATTTTCTCTGGCATAATCGGCATTCTGTTTCTCAAAATTCCAGAATGTCTCTAATTCATGCTCAATGGCAGTATTGATTTTATCGGAAGTTTCTTCACGGCCGGGAATAGAAATCAAGGGGTAGGAGGCATCGGCTTTCAGCACAGGGGATTTATCCTCGTCGTCATAATATGTTTCATGTCTGGATAAATCTGTTATAGAGATATTATATTGATTTTTAATGGTCTCTGCCTGAGAGCTTAAGTCCTGGGATGATATTTTCGGTTCTTCTGTATCTGTCTTGGATAAATTTTTGGAATCGTCAACATTCATGGGAATAGCGGTGTCTTTTGTGCTGCAGGCGCATAGGGTGAAGCTTAAAAATGCTGACAGAGCCAATAAAAGTAGTTTTCGCATAATATCCTCCATAAAAAAATGTTGTATAATGATTTATAATACGCTAGAATATATTTGAAAGCAATTAAAATTATCTTAATTTTTTTGAAAAATTTATGATTATTATAATCACCTAAATCCAAAGGCGGGACCTGAGGATGCAGGCTGCATATTACAGGAAATTTTCATTCATATGCAAGGGAGCAGAAATCTTATCCCAAGCAGGTTTGGAAATTGCCTTCTTTTGTTACAAAAAATAAGGCAAAGGAGAAAATCAATGGAAACAAGAGTAGCCATTATATCCATAGTAGTGGAAAATCTGGAAAACATTGAAAAATTAAACCAGATTTTACACAATAACAGCCAATACATCCTGGGAAGAATGGGAATCCCTTATCCTAAACGGGGCATTTCCCTTATCAGTGTTACCATGGATGCCCCGGCAGACAAAATCAGCGCTATGACAGGAAAAATCGGCATGTTAGAGGGAATCACCTCAAAAGCCCTCTACGCTAAGTTACAGGAGGGACGGGGTGAGAAAACTCATTGACAGACTGGCAGAAGAACATAAGCTGTCTAAAGAAGAATGGATTGCATTAATAGAAAACAGGGGGGAAAAAGATTATCTTTCCCACTTAGCAAGGCAGGCCCAAAAGAAATATTACGGAAATAAGGTTTTTACCAGAGGGTTGATAGAATTTACCAACTACTGCAAAAACAACTGTTACTATTGCGGAATCCGCAGGGATAACAAAAATGCAAGCCGTTACAGGCTTAGGGCAGAGGAAATACTGGATTGCTGTAAACAGGGGTATGAACTTGGTTTTCGCACCTTTGTATTACAGGGAGGAGAAGACGGGTATTACACAGATGATAAGCTGGTGGAATTGATTGGTTTAATCAAAAATAAATATTCAGACTGTGCCTTAACCCTGTCTGTGGGAGAGAAGGAAAAAGATAGTTATTTCCGCTTTTACAAGGCAGGAGCGGACAGATATCTTCTCCGTCATGAAACGGCAGACATGGAGCATTATGGAAAACTGCATCCGCCGGAACTAAAATTAAGTAATCGTAAAGACTGTCTGTGGAACTTAAAGGAAATCGGCTATCAGGTAGGATGCGGCTTTATGGTGGGTTCTCCGGGGCAGACGCCGGAAACTTTGGCGGAGGACATGATGTTTATTACGCAATTGCAGCCGGATATGGTGGGCATCGGCCCCTTTGTTCCCCACCACGACACGCCTTTTGCCGGGGAAAGCCAGGGAAGCGTAGAAGAAACCCTGTATTTATTAAGCCTGCTTCGCCTTTTAAAACCCAATCTCCTTCTGCCTGCCACCACCGCCCTTGGAACCATAGACAGGGAAGGCAGGGAAAAGGGAATTTTAGCAGGGGCAAATGTGGTGATGCCCAATCTTTCTCCTGTAACAGTGCGAAAGAAATACGAGCTTTACGATAATAAAATCTGCACAGGAGATGAGGCGGCGGAGTGCAGAATGTGTCTTGTCAGGCGTATGGAGTCCATCGGGTATCAACTGGTAATTGACAGAGGGGACCCGGTTAAAATATAAAATTTACATTTAATAAAGAGATATAAGGAGGATAATAAATATGTACAACGTAATGTCATCAAAAGCGGAAGAATTTATCAGTGATGAGGAAATTTTAGAATGTTTAGAGTATGCCGAAAAAAATAAGACGAACAGGGCTTTAATTGAAGAAATTTTGGAGAAGGCATCAAAAATGAAAGGGGTATCCCACAGGGAAGCCATCGTCCTGTTAGACTGCGAGTTAGAGGACTTAAACCAGAAAATCTACAAACTGGCTGAGGATATTAAACAGGAATTTTACGGCAACCGAATCGTTATGTTTGCCCCCCTGTATCTGTCCAATTACTGCATCAACGGCTGCCAGTACTGCCCTTACCATGCCAAAAACAAACATATTGCAAGGAAAAAGCTGACACAGGAGGAAATTGTAAAAGAAGTCACTGCCTTACAGGATATGGGGCACAAGCGTCTGGCGCTGGAAGCAGGGGAAGACCCGGTAAACAATCCCATTGAGTATATTTTAGAAAGCATTGATACCATTTACGGCATAAAACATAAAAACGGGGCAATCCGCCGGGTGAATGTGAACATAGCTGCCACAACCATAGAAAATTACAGAAAATTAAAGGATGCAGGCATTGGCACGTATATTTTATTTCAGGAGACTTATAATAAGAAGTCTTACGAGCAGCTTCATCCCACAGGGCCGAAAAGCGATTACGCCTACCATACGGAAGCTATGGACAGGGCAAGACAGGCAGGCATTGACGATATGGGAATAGGCGTGCTCTTTGGACTTAACAATTACCGTTATGATTTTACGGGAATTATTATGCATGCGGAGCATATGGAAAGTTACGGCGGAGTAGGCCCTCACACCATCAGCGTTCCAAGGGTGAGAAAGGCGGATGATATTGACCCGGATGTTTTTGACAACGGGATTTCCGATGAGACCTTTGCAAAAATCGTTGCCTGTATCCGTATTGCCGTGCCCTATACCGGCATGATTGTATCCACCAGGGAGACAAAAGAAACAAGGGAAAAAGTGCTGAAACTGGGGATTTCCCAGATTAGCGGCGGTTCCCGTACCAGCGTGGGAGGCTATGTACAAGAGGAGGCGCCGGAGGACAATTCCGCCCAGTTTGATGTCAGCGACAACCGGACTTTAGACGAGGTACTTTACTGGCTCATGGAGTTAGGCTATGTGCCAAGTTTTTGTACTGCATGTTACCGGGAGGGCAGGACAGGAGACCGCTTTATGGAACTATTAAAGAGCAAACAGATTATTAACTGCTGTCATCCCAACGCTTTAATGACTTTGAAGGAATACCTGGAAGATTATGCTTCTCCGGCAACAAAAGCAATCGGGGAAAAGCTGATTGCAGAAGAATTAAAAACCATTCCCAATGAAAAAGTCCGCGCAAAGGCTTTAGAATACATTGAGAATATTCATTCAGGACAAAGAGATTTCCGTTTCTGATTTCGGAAAACCAGATGGAGGCAAATATATGGGATTAAACGATACGCCGTCTGCAGAGCGGCTTCACATCGGAATATTCGGCAGGAGAAATGCAGGGAAATCCAGCCTGCTTAATGCCATTACCGGCCAGAACCTTGCCATTGTTTCAGAAAAAAAGGGAACCACCACAGACCCGGTAAAAAAGGCTATGGAACTGCTGCCCTTAGGCCCGGTGGTATTTATTGACACACCGGGTTTAGATGATGAGGGGGATTTAGGCCATCTTCGGGTAAAGAAAAGTTATCAGGCACTGAATAAAACAGATATCGCCCTGCTGGCTGCAGACGGGGAATCCCTGCTGAATGACAAAGGGAAAAACGATTTTTTGGAGCTGGAAAAACCCTTCATTGCCAGATTATCGGAGAAAAAGATTCCTTATCTTATTGTTATAAATAAGGAAGAACTTTTATCCAAAGAGCAGAAAGAACAGATAGAAAAGATAATAAATGAGCCGGAAAAAACTGTTTTTGTCAGCGCAAAGGAGAACACCAACATCCAAAGCCTAAAGGAAAGGCTTGCCTCTGTGGCTCCAAAGGAAAGTACAACATTAAAGTTAATAGGAGATTTGCTGAATCCGGGAGATTTGGCGGTTCTTGTAATTCCCATAGATTCCGCCGCCCCCAAAGGGAGATTGATTTTACCCCAGCAGCAGGTAATAAGGGACTGTCTGGAGGCAGGGGCAATTCCTGTGGCTGTCAGGGAGACGGAACTTCCCCTGGCGCTTTCATCCCTTGGGAAAAAGCCTAAAGTAGTGATTACTGACAGCCAGGCGTTTGAGCGGGTAGACAGGGATACGCCGGGAGACATATATCTTACGTCATTTTCCATTCTCCTTGCCAGATACAAAGGAAACCTCTCCTCACAGGTAGCAGGGGCAAGGGTGTTGGATACGTTAGAGGACGGGGATAAAATATTAATTTCCGAGGGCTGTACCCACCACAGGCAATGCGAAGATATCGGCACAGTAAAGCTTCCAGGATGGCTGGCGGAATACACAAAAAAGAAACTTGATTTAACTTTTTCCTCCGGAACGGAATTTCCGGAAGATTTGTCAGAATTTAAATTGATAATTCATTGCGGCGCATGTACCTTAAATGACAGGGAGATGAAATATCGTTTGAAATGTGCAGAAGATGCAAATGTTCCCATGACAAATTATGGTATCGCCATTGCCATGATGCACGGAATTTTGCAGAGAAGCATAGAAATTTTTGGCATATAAAGTAAAAAAATTATAAATAAATAAAATCTTAAGAAAAAATCCTTGATTCTGCCCCATTCTAAAAGAAAAATGTGTTATACTGTTTCATAAGAAAAACATATGAGGAGAATTTTATGAGCGTACAGGATAAACTGGAGCGGACATTGAGAGATATTCATGTTATGATTGCCCGGGGAAGGGAAGTACCGGGGTATGAAGAATATGTTTTGCTTTATAAAAAGGATATGTTAAATCTGCTTGATGTTTTAAAAGATGCAGTCAGCGATATGATGGAGGAATACGAGGCTACGGAGCAGAGCCGGGCAAAAGGCCAGAGAGAGGCGGAGAAGCGCCGGGAAGAAACCCTTAGGAATGCCAATCATCAGGCAGAGGATATCTATGCGGCTTCCGTACTGTATACGGATGATGCATTGGGGCGGATTCAGGATATTATTGACAATGCGGGAAAATCCATGAAACAGATTTTAGAGAGCGTTGGCAGGGATATGGAGAAGGAGAAAAAGCGTGTCCGCAGCAATCAAAGGGAATTAAAAAGCCAGTTGGAGGATTTGAAGGATACTTCCAAGTATATCAGGATTATTGAAGAGAGAAACAAGGAAATCGCCAGGGCAAAAGCCAGAAAAGAGGACAGGGAGAAGCCGGAGAAATATGAACATAAAAATGACGCGGAACCGGAATTTATTCCCCTGTCGGCAGAGATTAAGATTAATGAAGAATATTTTGAGAAGGCAGGGCTTACGCCGGACGGTCTGCCGATTATAAAGGATGAGCCGGTTTATGCCAAACCGGAGATTAAGATTAATGAAGATTATTTCAGGCGGGCAGAACTTTCTTTAGACGAAAAAGACAAGGACGAAAAAAACAAGGACGAAAAAAAGAAACCGGAAAAGACGCCCTCCGGCAGAGAATCCAGAGTTGTAGGCAGGAAGCAGACAATTGCAGAGGCACTGGCTGAGGCCAGAAATGAGAGATTTACCAAGGAGCAGGACGATACTTTTGATGCGGAGATGGAAGCCATATTAAAAGAAAGTCTGGATGAAGAATATTTTAACTGGAAAAACGGACAGGAAACTATTGACAAACAGGAAAAAAAGGGGTTGTCCAGATTCCTGAAAAACACTTAGGGGGAAAAGGATGAACCGAATACTGGTATGTGATGATGACAAAGAAATTGTAGAGGCAATTGAAATTTATTTGCAGCAGGAAGGGTATGAAGTTTTAAAAGCCTATGACGGGAAGGAAGCATTAAAAATTTTAGGGGAAGAAGAAGTGGATTTACTGGTGATGGATGTGATGATGCCATATTTAGACGGGATTCGCGCCACTTTACAGATTCGTAAATCCAGCAGCATTCCCATTATTATGCTTTCTGCCAAATCCGAGGATTCCGATAAGATTCTCGGATTGAATATCGGCGCCGATGATTATCTTACAAAACCGTTTAATCCTTTAGAACTGGTGGCAAGAGTGAAATCCCAATTGCGCCGTTATACAAAACTGGGAAATGCGTCGGGAAACAGTTCCGTTGTTTACCAGACAGGAGGATTATTGTTAAATGATGATTTAAAAGAAGTGACCGTGGATGGGGAACCGGTGAAACTTACTCCCATTGAGTACAATATACTGCTTCTTTTAATGAAAAATCAGGGCAAAGTATATTCCATAAGCGAGATATATAAAAGCATCTGGAATGCGGAGGCTATCGGAGCAGACAATACGGTGGCAGTGCATATCCGGCATATACGGGAAAAAATAGAGATTAATCCAAAAGAGCCCCGGTATATAAAAGTAGTATGGGGCGTGGGATATAAGGTGGATAAAGTTTAATGGAGGGGAGCATGGGTCATACGCATTATAACAGCGCATTTAAAACGGTAGCAGTTTTAATGCAGATGGTATTTTTAATAGTTGTGATTATAATGTTTTCCCTGTTGATAAATTCCTATGAAACAAGTATGTTCCTATCCGGCGGCAGAGGAACGGGAAATTTTTCTGAATCCGGGTATTATTCCTGGATAGAGGCAGGAATGATGTTAGGGATGTTGTCTGCCATGTGCTTTGTATTGTGCATTATATATCTTACCCTGGCTACCGGCAGAAATGATGAAGATGAAAAAATCCGTCTTTACAGGCTGGATTATGTACCTGTGGAAATACAACTGATAGCATTTCTTGTTTATGTTTCCGTGCTGTTTGCTTTTTGCGTCAGGGTGGGGCAGAAAGAATGGGATATAGCCAGTTCCCTGATTCTTGCAGGGACATTGGTTTTTATTTCGGATGCAGTACTTCTCACAATTTATTTAAGTCTTGTGCGGAAAATCAAAGCGGATATTTTTGTTAGTTCCAGCCTGCTTGACTGGTCTGTGCGTACCATAAAGAAGGGGCTTATGATTCAGTCCGTGGCAAGGAGAACCGTAATTGAGTTTATCGTTACGATAGCAACTGCCCTTATTTTTGCATACATTGCATTTACAGCCGGATACTGGTGGGCATTTTGGGGATTGGGCATAATTATTCTTGCGGCAGGCATTACACTGCTGCGTCAGGCAAATCAGAGGACTCAAATTATAAAAGTCATTACGGAAATCAGCAATGGAAATCTGGGCTATAAACTAAATGAATCGGAGTACAACGGTGAATGCCGTATTATGGCGGAAAAAATTAACAGCATCGGCATGGGATTGTCCAACGCAGTGGAGGAAAATCTTAAAAGCGAGAGGCTTAAGACGGAGCTGATTACCAACGTATCCCATGATATTAAAACTCCCCTCACATCTATTATTAATTATGTGCATTTAATAAAGATGGAACATATCCAGAACGAAAAAATTGAGAAATATGTGGATATTCTGGAAAAGAAGTCTTTGCGGTTAAAGCAGCTTACAGAGGATTTAATGGAAGTCTCTAAAATATCCAGCGGAAATATTGAACTGGATATGCAGGTAATTAATATGGTAGAATTAATATATCAGACGGGCGGGGAGTTTAATGAAATCTTTGAGGATAAGGGACTTACAATTATTACCAGGCTTCCCAAAGAACCGGTGATGATTTTTGCGGACGGCAGCCGGCTGTGGCGGGTAGTGCAGAATCTTTATAATAATGCGGCAAAATATGCCCTTAAGGATACAAGGGTTTATGTGGAATTAAAAGTGGAAGAAGGATGGGCGGAATTTTCCATGAAAGACATTTCGGAACAGGCATTGGATGTGGATTCCGATGATTTAAGCCAGCGGTTTGTCCGGGGAGATGAATCCAGGGGGACGGAAGGGAGCGGCTTAGGACTTTCCATTGCAAGAAGCCTGACCAACCTTATGGGAGGTACTTTCCGCATAAATTTAGACGGGGATTTGTTTACGGTGTCTATTATTTTTCCCTGTATTAATTCCTGATACCGCAAATTGTTGACTTTTGCATGTACTGGCTTTATAATTTAGGACAATTGAGAACAGTGAATACAAGAAAAAGAGGAGAATATTATTATGAAACTTTATGAAAAGGGTGTATACCTTATAAATGGTGAGAAACTTGTGGAAGAGGGCGCAGATGCGGCGGCGGTTATACAAAACAGTACCGGCTCTTCCGTTACAAAAGAGGAAGCGGCAAAAAATACTATTGCATACGATATTTTACAGGCTCATAATACTTCCGGCAATATGGAAAAGCTGCAGATAAAATTTGACAAACTGACCTCTCATGATATTACATTTGTAGGAATTATCCAGACGGCAAGGGCATCAGGGCTGGAAAAGTTTCCTATTCCCTATGTGCTGACCAACTGTCATAACAGCCTTTGTGCAGTGGGGGGGACTATCAATGAAGATGACCATATGTTTGGGCTTACCTGCGCAAAGAAATACGGCGGCGTGTATGTACCGCCTCACCAGGCAGTAATTCATCAGTTTGCCAGGGAAATGTTATCCGGCGGCGGCAGGATGATTTTAGGTTCCGATTCCCATACCCGTTACGGTGCTTTAGGCACTATGGCAATGGGAGAAGGGGGGCCGGAATTAGTAAAACAGTTATTAAACCAGACTTATGATATCAACATGCCGAAAGTAGTGGGAGTTTATCTTAAAGGCGCTCCGGTAAAAGGTGTAGGGCCTCAGGATATTGCCCTTGCCATTATCGGTGAAGTTTTCGGCAACGGTTATGTTAAGAATAAGGTCATGGAATTTGTAGGCCCGGGCGTGTCAAATTTAAGTGTGGATACACGTATCGGCATTGATGTTATGACTACGGAGACTACCTGTTTATCTTCTATCTGGAGAACAGACGATAAGGTAAAAGAGTTTTATGAGATTCACGGCAGAAGTGAGGATTACAAAGAGTTAAATCCCAAAAATGTGGCATATTATGACGGCATGATAGAAATTGATTTGGGAAGCATCCGTCCTATGATTGCCATGCCTTTCCATCCCAGTAACACATATACAATCGAGGAATTAAATGCCAATCTCATGGATATTCTGGATGACTGTGAGAAACGGGCCCAGGTAAGTTTTGACGGGGCCGTTCAGTTGGATTTAAAGAGTAAGGTAAGAAACGGAAGATTATATGTAGACCAGGGAATTATTGCCGGCTGTGCCGGAGGAGGATTTGAAAACATCTGTGATGCAGCGGATATCTTAAAAGGAAAGAGCATTGGGCCGGATGAGTTTACCTTAAGCGTATATCCTGCCAGTATGCCGGTTTATATGGAATTGGTGCGCAACGGCGCGGTGGCTGCATTGATGGAGACAGGGGCAGTGATGAAAACCGCTTTCTGCGGCCCGTGTTTCGGTGCCGGAGATACGCCTGCCAACAATGCGTTTTCTATCCGCCATTCCACCAGAAACTTCCCCAACAGGGAAGGCTCCAAGGTGCAGAACGGGCAGATTGCTTCCGTGGCTCTTATGGATGCCCGTTCCATTGCCGCAACGGCAGCCAATAAGGGATATTTAACGGCGGCAACGGATGTGGATGTGGAATTTAGCAAGCCAAAATATTTCTTTGATAAAAATATATATGCAAATCGGGTATTTGACAGCAAAGGGGTGGCTGACCCCTCCGTGGAGATTCAGTTTGGCCCCAATATTAAGGACTGGCCGAAGATGAGCCCATTGCCGGAGCATATGTTATTACAGGTTGTAGCGGAGATTCATGACCCGGTAACTACCACGGATGAATTGATTCCTTCGGGAGAGACTTCCTCCTATCGCTCCAACCCCTTAGGGCTGGCGGAATTTGCCTTGTCCAGAAAAGACCCCTCCTATGTGGGGAAGGCAAAGGAGATTCAGAAAGCCCAGAAGGCCATTGAGGCAGATACATGTCCCTGTGATGCTGTTCCTGCCTTAAGGGAAATAATGGATGTGATACATGCTAATTATGAAAATGTAAAGAGAAGCAATCTGGGAATCGGAAGCACGATTTTTGCAGTAAAACCGGGGGATGGCTCTGCCAGGGAACAGGCGGCGTCATGCCAGAAGGTTTTGGGAGGATGGGCAAATATTGCTCATGAATACGCTACAAAGCGGTACCGCTCCAATCTGATTAACTGGGGCATGCTGCCTCTTCTCATAGAGGAAGGGGAACTTCCCTTTAAGAACGGGGATTATATTTTCCTGCCGGAAATTAAAAAAGCGGTGGAGGAGAAAGCCGATGTTATTAAAGCCGTTCTGGTAAAAGACGGCAAAATGAAGGAATTTAAGATGACGTTAGGCGAAATGACAGATGATGAGCGGAACATTATCTTAAAGGGCTGTCTGATTAATTACAATAGAGTATAAGGGGGGCAATGGTTTGGAGGAAACAGATAAAGTAAAATTAAATAATCATAAACCGGAATGGGATTTGAAAAAGTATATTGTAATAGCAATTATTACATTTATAACATTCTGTTGTTGTATTTTGTTTTTCTTTATTCTGTATCGGTATCATGGATTCAGGGAAGGCTGGCAACAGTTGATGAGCATACTGCAGCCTGTTATCATTGGTTTTATTGTGGCGTATCTAATGAATCCTGTTATGATGTTTTTAGAGAAAAATGCAATGGGTTTTTTAGAGCCGCGGATGAAAAGCAGCAGGAAGGCAAAAAAGTTATCCCGCTCCATCGCAACCATCGGGGCAATTCTGTTTTTGCTGTTTATTATATTTCTCCTGTTAAACCTTATGATTCCGGAGCTGATTAAGAGTATCCAGAATATGATGGTAAGCCTGCCGGCAGAAATTGATGAAATGACAAACTGGGTTCAGAAAATGTTTGCCGGTGACGATGAACTGGCACGGACGCTGAATCAGGCTCTGATACAGGCAGGTAATTACCTGGAAAATATTGTACAGCAGCTTCTCCCTGAGATTAATACTTATGTAGCCTCTATTACCACAGGAGTAATCAGTGTTTTGAAAGTTATATTTAATTTTTTAATCGGTTTGGTGGTTGCTATTTACCTTCTTATGAGTAAGGAGACATTTATCGGGCAGGGGAAGAAAATTGTATATGCTGTTTTCCCCTCCAAAATCGGCAATTACATTACCCGTACCCTGCGGGTGAGCAACCAGATTTTCGGCGGGTTTATCAGCGGTAAGATTTTAGATTCCGCCATTATCGGGGTAATCTGCTATATAGGGCTTGTGATTTTAAGAATGCCTTACAGTCTGCTGGTGGCTGTAATTGTAGGTGTTACAAATGTAATTCCCTTCTTCGGCCCATACATCGGCGCCGTGCCAAGTTTTATACTGATTGCTTTGGCAGAGCCCATTAAGGGATTGTATTTTTTGATTTTTATTTTGGTATTGCAGCAGATTGACGGTAATTTTATCGGCCCTAAAATTTTGGGAAATTCCACGGGATTGTCTCCTTTCTGGGTGGTTTTTGCCATTCTAGTAGGGGGAGGGCTTTTTGGCTTTATGGGTATGCTGTTAGGAGTTCCTACTTTTGCAGTTATTTACTATCTGATAAGGGAAGTTGTGACATATATCCTTCGGAAGCGCAGGCTCCCTGAGGCAACGGTAGATTATATTAAGATGCAGCGTGTGGATTTAAAAACCAGAGAATTAAGGTATGAATCCGATACAAAAAGAGAAAAGGGATAAAAGAAGATGAATAAGTTTCTTTTTGAGGTGACACGAGTTGGATAAATATGAGTACAAATTGAAATTAGATCAGATAAAAACCCTGGCGGCAGAAGGGAATTACCATACTGCAGCAGAGCTTGCAGATTCCATTAACTGGCGAAAAGTGAAAAATGTGAATCTTCTGATTAAAGCAGGAGATATTTATTCCAAAACAGGGCGTTATGACGAAGCGAAAGAAATTCTTTTAATGGCATATGACCGTTCTCCTATCGGCAGGATGATTATATATCGTCTTGCAGAACTTGCCGTAAAAATGCAGAATTTTGACGAAGCGGAGGAATATTACGATGAATTTGTGGAGATTGCACCTCATGATAATCTGAAATACATACTGCGCTATAAAATCAGCAAGGCAAAAGGGGCGGATTTTCAGACGCAGATAAATATCCTGGAAGAACTTAAGGATGTAGAATATACGGAAGAGTGGGCATACGAACTGGCATATCTTTATCACCAGTCAGGACAGAGCGCAAAATGCATAGAGGCCTGTGACGAGCTTATTTTATGGTTCGGGGACGGGATTTATGTGGAGCGGGCATTGGAATTAAAGATGCTTTATCAGCCCCTGACAAAGTCCCAGGAAGAAAAATACCGCTCTTTCAAGCAGAGAAAAGAGGATGTAAAGGAAGTTTATCCCGATGAGGGTAGAACGCAGATTACCATACCGGCTGTGGAAGAAAATACGGATAGATATAATACATTAAACCTGCAGGAAGAACTGGCAAAAAGTATGCAGCAGATTATGGAAGCCACAGAGACGGAGACGGTAACGGATACCCTGGACAATATTAAGAGGATGACAGAAGAGATTCCCTATCTGCAAATTCCTTATGAAGATAAGGAAGAGGAAATACAGCAGGAAGTTACGGAAGAGGAAATTGATGCACATTTAAGAATCAATTTTAAGGAAATGCTTTCGGAAGACAATGACGGGCAGATTAGTATGCTGGTAACAGACCGGTACAAGGAGCCTCAGATTAACGGGCAGATGAGCATTCAGGATGTTTTAAATGAATGGGAGCGGACAAAACGGGCGGCAGAGACAGCTATGGAAATGGCAAAGCAGCAGAGGTTAGAGACGGCAAAAGCCAGAGCGCTGCAGGAAGCCGGCGATATTATGGAGAGGCTTTCCGATGTGATTCCCAAATTGGATGCAGGCATGAAGCCTTCCGATTTGCTGAAAGAGGAATATTTAGGAGAATTGCAAAGAGCAGCGGTACAGGGAGTAGGTTTAGCAGAAAGCGGAGCAGAAGATATGCTTTCGGAGGAAGAGCGGGCAGGCAGGATTGTTGCCGGAATGAATCAGATTCTTCAAAGGCAGATTGACCGTCTTCAGGCTGAAGAGCAGCAGGAACAGCAGGCTCAAAAAGAGCAGCAGCAGGAGGAAGAGAGGGAGCCTCAAAGCCCCCAGGAGCTCCAGAGGTTTATACGGCAGGAATTTCGGGGGCAGCAGGATTCTTCAAAACAGCAGGATGAAAAAGAAACCAGCGAACATGAACTTCTGCGGATGATAAAAGAAGCAAAGCCCAGTTTTGATGAACAGATTGGATTAAGGCCATACGTGCCGGACAGATTTGATGCCGGACAGGTTATGCCGGAAGAAGTTTCACAGGAACCGGAAGACGAAATTCCCGTTACGGAGGAAATACCGGTTTTGGAGGAGCCCTCCGAAGAAGAATCCATTGAAATGCCCCAGGATGAACCTCAGTATGCACAAGAGCCGGAAGATTTTGCACAAGAGGCTGATGATGTGACAATTCTTGCCAGACAGATGATTGAGGCAGAAAAAAAAGAAGAAATGGCGGAAGCATTTGAGGAAGAACCGGAATTTACGGAGGAGGAACTGGAACAGGCGGCAAAAGAATTTGCGGCAGGCCCTCTGAAAGGAGATACCACGCCTATTCCTCCTGTAACGACGGAACTGCCTAAGATTACCATTCCTGAAGATATCACGGCAGATATTGTAAAACAGGATACAAAGGACATTAAAGCCGAGGAGATTGCCAAAGCCATGGGTGATGCGGCACAAAAGGCAGAGTCCTCCAAAGAAAAGGTAAAAACCGGGGAGTATCCGCCTATTACAAAGCTGAATGAAGAGCAGAAAAGCCTGTTTTCTTATTTTGTGCCGGTGGACGGCATGGAGCAGCAAATTTGCAAGGCATTGACGGGAGCGTGTGAAAAATTATCAGGCACGCCAAATCCCGGCTCGGGAAATATCCTGATACAGGGAGGCCCCGGAAGCGGGAAAACCGTGCTGGCAACCGCTTTGGTAAAAGCCCTTCAAAGGGAAGTAAAGCGTCCAAACGGGAAAATCGGCAAGATTGATGCGGAAGCATTAAACAGAAAAGATATTCCTGATTTATTAAAAAAGATAGCGGGAGGCTGTCTGATTATTGAGAAAGCAGGGGATTTGAACAGGGAGACAGCCGTAAAACTATCTCTCTTGCTGGAAAATGATACCAGCGGGCTTCTTGTGATTATGGAGGATTCCAGGAAAGGGCTAAACCAGGCACTTGCAAGGGATGACGGGCTGGCAAAAAAATTTACGGAAAAGATTACCATTCCGGTATTTACCAGTGATGAATTGGTGGCTTTCGGCAAAGCCTATGCCAACGACCTTGACTATGATATAGACGCAATGGGGGTTTTGGCTCTTTACAACCGTATCAGCAATATTCAAAGGCTGGACCATGCAACTACGTTGACAGAAGTAAAAGACATCATTGATAAAGCAATTGAGCGGGCAGAAAAAAAATCTTTAAAAAAAGCATTTTCAATCATAACCTCCAGGCGTTATAATGAAGATGATTATGTGATTTTAAGGGAAAAGGATTTTGAAGAATAATTTGAATGCATTGGCATTCTGGAAGGAAGGAAATGAGAATGGGAAATTTTACTGAGTTGGATATGTATCTATTTGGACAGGCAACCCACTATGATATTTATAAGAAAATGGGTGCCCATCCTCAGACCAGGCGGAAAAAAGAGGGAATCTGCTTCACTTTATATGCTCCCCATGCCAAAAGAGTATTTGTTATAGGCGAATTTAATAACTGGGATGAAACCTCCCATGAGATGAAACGGCAAAAACCGGAAGAGACAGGGATTTATGAATTATTTGTGCCCGGTCTGGGCTGTGGAAGCTTGTATAAGTATCTGATTGAAACTCCCGACGGAAGAAAATTATACAAGGCGGACCCATATGCTAATTTTGCGGAGGTAAGACCCGGAACGGCTTCCAGAATTGTGGATATAGACCATTTTAAATGGACGGATGATGCCTGGATGAAAAAGAGGGCTGCCACAAAGACTATGGATGAACAGCCCATGAGTATTTATGAAGTCCATCCCGGTTCCTGGATGCGCCATCCCGGCGGCGGAGAAGACGGTGGCTTTTATACTTACAGGGAATTTGCCAAAGCCCTTACCAGCTATGTGAAAAAAATGGGCTATACCCATGTGGAATTAATGGGTATTTCGGAGTATCCTTTTGACGGTTCCTGGGGATACCAGGTAACAGGATATTATGCTCCCACTTCCCGGTACGGTACGCCGGAGGACTTTGCATGGCTTGTAAATTATTTCCATAAAAACAATATAGGCGTTATCCTTGACTGGGTTCCGGCGCATTTCCCCAGAGACGCCCACGGTTTGGCTGATTTTGACGGCGAGCCATTGTATGAGTATGCAGACCCCAGAAAAGGGGAACATCCCGACTGGGGTACTAAGATATTTGATTACGGCAACAGCCAGGTAAAGAATTTCCTTATAGGAAGCGCCCTGCTTTGGGTAGAGCATTACCATGTTGACGGTCTCAGGGTGGACGCGGTAGCTTCCATGCTGTACTTAGATTATGGAAAACAGGATGGCCAGTGGGTTCCCAATATCTATGGGGATAATAAAAATCTGGATGCCATTGAATTTTTCAAACATATCAATACCCTGATTACCGGAAGGAATCCGGGGGTTGTTATGATTGCGGAAGAATCCACGGCATGGCCTAAAGTCACCGGAAGCGTGGAGGAGGACGGCTTAAACTTCTCCCTGAAATGGAATATGGGCTGGATGCATGATTTTTTGGATTATATGAAATTAGATCCGTATTTCAGAAAGAACAATCACAATAAGATGACATTTGCCATGTCTTATAATGAAAGTGAAAAATATATTCTTGTGCTTTCCCATGATGAGGTTGTGCACTTGAAATGTTCCATGATTAATAAAATGCCAGGGCTGGAAGACGATAAGTTTGCCAATTTAAAAGTTGGGTATGCTTTTATGATGGGACACCCCGGCAAAAAATTATTGTTTATGGGACAGGAGTTTGCCCAGCTTCATGAATGGACGGAAAAAACGGAATTAGAGTGGTATCTCCTTGACAATCCAAAGCACAGGCATATCCAGGATTTTGTAAGAGAACTTTTGCACATTTACCGCAAATATCCGTCTATGCATGAGTTAGACCATAAGTGGGATGGTTTTGAGTGGATTAATGCCAATGATGCGGACAGAAGTATTTTCAGCTTTATCCGCAAGAGCAAAAACGGCAAGGACTGTATGCTGTTTGTCTGCAACTTTACGCCGGTGGCAAGAGAGGATTATCAGGTAGGCGTTCCGGTAGGAAAGACATATAAGTTGATTTTAAACAGTGATGATGCCAGATTCGGAGGCAGCGGAGAAAAGCGTCCTTCCAGCTATAAGGCAAAGAAAAAAGAATGTGACGGCAGGGATTATTCCATAGCATATCCCCTTCCCGCATTTGGTGTGGCAGTATTTAAGTTTTCTTATTAATTAAAATTATACTTTAGTTTCCGGCAGAAAAAACCGAAATATGATATAGATTGTATTAAGCATGAATATCATGTACATCGGAGGAACAGAGTATGAAGATAGAAAACAGCGTTTTTGACCCAAATATACAGAAAGACCAGCCTTTTGCCAAAGCATCTGTGCAGACATCTTTTGCGGAAACAGTAAAGACGAAGGCAGATGCTTTCCATAAGGCGGAGCGCGTGGGCCAAAGCGGCTATGAAAAGGAAGATGTTACAGGGCATAGTGCCATAGAAGAATTTCAGGAGAAAATGGAAAATACCGCTTTAACTGCAAAGGAGAGGAAAGACCAGATGGCGGTTCTCTCCAATACCCTTTCTGCGGAAGATTACAGGAAGATGCAGGAGGAGGGTTTTTCCATTTATGAGACTGACGGAAAGGTTATTGTAACGGTAACGGATAAGATTAAGGCGCAGCTTGCCAAAGCGGGAGTGGATGTTTCCGTTATGGGAGATTCCCTTTCTAAAGAGCAGATAGAGGCAATCAGCGGAAGCGTGGCAGCGGCAAATCAGTTGGAGCAGGCGTTTGCGAAACTGGATTTACCTGCTACAAAGGAAAATATGACAGAAGGATTAGAGGCGCTGAATCAGGCGGGAGAGCTGGCAAAACCTTCCGACGGGGCAATAAAGTATATGTTGGACAATGGGCTGCTTCCTACCATTGCCAATCTTTTTATGGCGGAATTTTCCGGCAGTGCAGGCTACCTGCCGCCGGATGATAAAGAAATAGATTTTGATTCTCTCCAGGGGCAGATAGAGCAGGTAATCACCCAGGCAGGAGAAAAAGTCAATGAGGCAGCATTAAAAGAGGCCAGGTGGATGGTTGCAAGCGAAATTCCCCTTACGGCAGAAAATTTTTCTTATGTGCAGAAACTGCGGGGGCTGGAACTTCCCATGGAGCAGTCACAGGTTGTTGGGGAGATTGCAACGGCAGTGGCAGAGGGACAGCGCCCCGATGACGCCATGCTTTTGCCGGAGTACACATTAACCTCTCAGGCGGAACATGCCATTGAAGTTGTAATGGAAGCCACCGATGAAGATTTGGCTTATCTTACTGCCAATGACATGGAAATTACGGTGGAGAGTTTAGAGCAGACCGCAGAACTGCGCAGGCAGGGAAAACTGGATAACACAGAGGGCAGAAGGATTATTTCACAGGCCGGAGGGGCATCCCAGGGGCAGGAAATTTCCGATGAAGCTTTTATGTTTTTGAAAGCCAAGAGAGTGCTGGAGGAAACGCGCCTTGCCATGACAACAGAGGCTAACCGTGCTTTGATGAAGCAGGGGATTTCCATAGATACAAAACCCTTAGAGGAACTGGTGGAAAGTTTAAAACAGCAGGAAAACCAGTATTTTGAGACTTTGCTGGGAGAAAAGAACAGCGTAGGTAATTCTTCCGGTCTGGCGGAACTTTTTGCGGAAACAACACAGAAAGTTTCGGATTTAAAACAGATGCCTGCATATCTTTTAGGTATGAAGGAGTATGACCTTGACACCATAAACGGCCTCCATGAAGCGGGAACCGTTTTAAAAAGCAGGCTGGATAAAGCAAATGAGCGGTATGAGACGTTGATGACAGCCCCCAGGGCAGATTTGGGAGATTCCATCCAGAAAGCATTTGCCAATGTGGACAGCATATTAGATATGTTAGGGGTGGAGAACAACGAGGCAAACGCCAGGGCAGTGCGTATATTGGCGTACAACAGCCTGAATATCTCGGAAGAATCTATTTTTGCCATGAAGGCGGCAGATGAGCGGGTTCAAAGGGCATTTGCCAGTTTGACGCCGGCAGCAGTGCGGGAGATGATTCACCGGGGTATAAATCCTCTGG
>CANRJF010000014.1 GCA_947630855.1 uncultured Lachnospiraceae bacterium | reverse complement strand
AAAAGGTGTGTAGATAGATAAAATAGGAAGTATTGGTAATAAATATAAGAATTTTCATCATAGTACATGCTGCCTAAATAGGATGCCACCAGATAGCACCACCAGTCATGGTGAATCACATCTTCCGGAAGCCGGTCTTTTATAATGCTTACCAGTTCCCGGTTCATAAGGGATGTACACCCGGAACAGATACCCTCGATAACCGCATTGCCAAATCCCGGGCGCAAATGGGGATTCTGCTGTTTCTCTAACTTTTCCAGATTTTCATCCACCAGGGTTTTTGCGCTAAAGTACAGTGCCGGGCCTTTTATGCGCTCTAACTGCTCCACTGCCTTTTCTATTTTTTCAGGAAGCCAGTAGTCATCCTGGTCGCATAACCCTATGTAATCCCCCTGGCTTTTTTTCAGTAACTCAAAAAAGCTTTTGTTCACACCCATATTGTCTCCCTGGTAGGCTTTGATATTGGAATGTGTCTCTTCATACTCCTTTAAAATCACAAAGGTATCGTCCGTAGAGCCGTCATCCCGAATCAGAATATCCACGTCAGGATAACTCTGGGCAAGGATGGAATCTAACTGCTGTCTGATATATTCCTCCCCGTTGTAGGTTGACATAAGAATCTGTACTTTCTTCCTGCTATTGGCGTCGCCGCACATGTCACTATTCATTATTTTTTACATCCTCCAAAGATTTCTCTAATAACGCCACCTCCTGGGTAAGGCGTTTTAACTGCTCCGACTGTCTGGACACTTTTATGGTAAGCCCAAAGACAAGGAACAGTGTAAAGCAAAAGCCAAAGAAAAACATCATATTCACAGGAAGTTCAATGCCAAACAGGTGTACCAGCCAGTCCATAACAGAGGGAAATACATCTAAAAATAAAACTATCACCCCAACGGTCAGCCAGGATAAGGCAAACCTGATATCCAACGCTTCCTTGCGCACCATATTTATAATTGCCACTAAAGCAACAATCAATACCACTGCCACAATAATCTGTATTTTTAAACTCATCCTTTACCTCCGCAATGCCGCAATCAAAATTGCCAGAGAAACTTTTATCATGTAATACACAGACTTTTTCGGGGAAATAGAGGAAATACCCTCTTCCCTGGCATTCATCTGTACTGGAATTTCCCTCACTTTTTTCCCTTTTTTCAGGATAGTCACCACGCTTTCCGGCTCCGGGTAATCTTTGGGATAATTTTTTGCATAAAACTCTATCACATCCCGGTTTACCATGCGCATACCGGAGGTAGGGTCCATAATCTTCTGCCCTGTAACCAGCCTTATCAGCCAGGTAAAATACTTAATGCCTATACGCCTTAAGCCTGTGGACTGAAACCCTTCTTTTTTAATATACCGGGAGCCTATGACCATATCAAGATGTTCCCCTGTAAGTTTCTCTGCCATATCCTTAAGATAAACGGCATTATGCTGGCCGTCCCCGTCAAACTGGACTGCTATATCATAATCGTTTCGGTATGCATAGACATAACCCGTCTGCACACCGCCGCCGATTCCTAAATTTACCGGAAGATTCACTACCGGAAACTGGTTTTTGCGGCAAATCTCTAATGTGTTGTCTGTGGAACAGTCGTTTATCACCACAAAATCAAAATCCGGCGCGTGTTTCTGTACATCCTGTACTGTTTTTTCTATTCCCCCCTGCTCGTTATACGCAGGGATTATGATCAATTTTCTCATAAGACCCTCTCTAATGACAGTAAGATTCCGTAGATTGCCCCGCATTGCAGACAAACTGCACAAAACATGTATGTCCTGGATTTATCTGTCTTTGCCAGAATATTCCGGCTGCGGAACAACATCAGCATAATGGGCAGCAGGGGAAGAAAATATCTCCCCTGGATTCCCGGAATCTCCGTGGAATTTTCCGGCGTCCAGCTCATAAACATGGAGACAAACACCATGGCAACAGACATCATTGCCACTATTGCATAAGATATTTTCTGCCCTAAGGATACTTCCATACTATTTTCCTCTTCACACTTTAACACAGACAATATCATAAGTAAAAGCAATCCGTAAATGATAATTCGCGATACAAATATATTCAGCCATCCCAACTGCATTCCCAGCATGGTTTCCAAAAAACCATCCCCCGACTGTAACAAGGTTCTCACCGCAAGAAATATAAAAGTCAAAGGTTCCCTTAACAAACCTGCCGCCCCGTAGGCTTTTCCTTCCAGATAGGAGTCTGCCGCCTGCTCTGCCGTAGGCGCCGCCACATACAGAACATAGCTCAACGTACTGGTTAAAAATGCGCCAATGGCTATGGCTGCCATAATTCCCACAAAAATCCATTTCTGCTTTTTATCTTTAAACCTGCTTACAGGAATCAGCATTGTCAGCAGACAGAGAGGCATATAAGTCCCTCCCTTGGAAACAGAAAGGATTACCATAAATAAAATATACAAAACAATCTGCCATTTTTGTATGGGCTTTTCTTTGTATATCAGTCCCAATAAAACTGCCAGATACAAAAATGCAATCTCAATCACCACAGAATCGTAAGAGTAAGAACAGCACTGCTGGATGGTCATAGGAAGAATCGCCGCAATAAATGCCGCCCCTTTTCCCACAGGCATCAGCCGGATAAACCAGTACATCATAAACAGATAAAATAAAATGGAACAAATCCTGCCCAGATAAATAACCGCAACACCGTTAAGTCCCAATGCCTTTCCCAGGAAAATGCCTGCCATCCCCGGAAGGTAAGTAACCACAGGCGCCTGGGTGTCAAAGCGTTCCACTTCCACCCCTCCCTTTTCCCTTCCTTTTTCCTTAATGGCTTCTTTTACCCTGTCATAAGCCGACAGGGAGGGCGTAGTCTCAAATTGGTTCATCCCGTTAAAGTCTTCCAAATCCATTAAAACCTTGTTTTCTGTCTGTTCTTTTCCCATGATCCGGTTTAAATGGTAATAGGCTTCTTTGTAATGCACTTCCTCGTCAGGCACGGACAAAGGCGGAAGAAGAAAAAGGTAAAATACCGCCAAAACCCCTCCGGTAAACAAAAATGCCCATTCCGGCTTCACATGCAAGACAAATAACAGAAAATATGTTCCCGAAAGAAGCATATACATGAGTATGCATCCTATAAAAAACCATCTTCTCCAGTACATCATCTGGTATTTGGCAGTCTGCACATTGATATTCCCCTGGACAGCTTCTCCGTTGACGGTAAGTTTTGCCCCGTCAACTGCTTTATTTGTATATCCAATCTTTAATTCCACATCATCCCGGATATTTTCTGCATCCATCACTAAGGTAAGGGTCTTTTCTCCCCAGCCTGTCTGCCTTCCGGGAAAAGATGCCAGCAGATTCTGCCCGTCCTCCATAAGGTATACGTCGTAATCCGCCTGCATAATTACATTCCCCGCCTCATCTAACACATGCAGGTGAATGATGCCCAAATCTTCTATCTCCTGGTTTATCACCAGGTCTTTTCTCACATCATCATTAACGGAAATTTCAGTTCCCACACACACAAGCTCATCGGAATTGTAAAAAAATTCCTGCTCTAAATGGTCGCCGGACTTCACCTCATAGTAACAGTCTTCCTGTCCCTTAATCCGGGTTGTCATCCGGGGCATTAACATGCGCACAGTGATAGTGGTATTATATACCAGAAAAGCAGCAATGACAAAAACCACTGTCATTGCTACTAATTGTATCCAGTTTTTCCTTGTTAATTCTAACTTTTTTACGGCAGTCTTTATGGTTTCCATAAAAGCCTGTCCTCCTTAAACTATTCGCCTAATCCGTCTTCTATTATCTGCACTAAAAATCTTAACGCTTCCTCCTCGTCCTCCCCCTCACAGACAAGCTCAATTTCATCTCCGCATTTAATACATGCCCCTAACACACTGAGTACGCTTTTCGCATTTGCAGTATTCCCCCTGTACTGAAAGGTAATCAGTGATTTAAAATTCATAGCCTCTTTACATAAGATTCCCGCCGGTCTTAAATGCAGGCCGGTGGGATTTTTTATTACAATTTTCTGACTAACCACCTGTTTTTCCCCCTTTTGTTTCTAAAGCATGATTTTTGTAATCAGACTGGCTAAAGACTTAGCCTCCTTATCAATCATTTCCTGGTCTTTTCCTTCAATCATCACGCGCACTAACGGCTCCGTTCCTGACGGGCGGATTAAAACCCTGCCCTGGCCGTCAAATTTCTTCTCCAGTTCCTGAATTGCCTCTGCAATTTCCCCGTAATCCATATAATGCTCTTTCTTATGGTTAGGCACTTTTGCGTTCACCAAAGCCTGGGGCAAAACCTCCATAATAGATGCCAGTGCCGATAATTTTTCTCCCGTGTCCACCATTACTTTCAGAAGGTGAAGTGCGCTTAAAAGACCGTCCCCCGTTGTATTGTCATCTAAAAATATAATATGCCCGGACTGTTCCCCTCCCAGGTTATATCCGTTTTCCAGCATATTTTCCAGCACATACCGGTCCCCTACTTTTGTTTTCTCAATATGAATGCCTTCCCGTTCTCCCATTAAAGAAAATCCCAGGTTTGTCATAACGGTGACAACAATTGTATCTTCCTTTAATTTTCCCTGTTTTTTCATATGGTTCCCGATAATCGCCATAATCTGGTCGCCGTCCACCAATTTCCCCTGCTCATCCACTGCCAGCATACGGTCTGCATCTCCGTCAAAAGCAATGCCGATATCCGCCTTTTCATAAACCACCCTTGCCTGCAGCTCAGACATATGGGTGGAACCGCAGTTGGAATTAATATTGGTGCCGTCCGGCTCCGTATGAATTGCCACCAAATTGGCTCCCAAATCCTGCAGTGTCTTTACGGAAGTGTAATAAGACGCCCCCTCCGCACAATCCACAACAATCTTTAATCCTGACAAATCCACAGGAACCTTTTTCTTCATGAAAGAAATGTATTCTTCCTGAATATCAAATCTGTATTCAATTTTTCCTATCCCTGAGCCTGTGGGCATAGGCACATCTTTCATATTATTGTGGATTAAACTTTCGATTTCATCCTCCAACTCATCGGAAAGTTTATACCCCTCCCCGTTAAAAAACTTAATGCCATTAAATTCCATGGGATTGTGGGAAGCGGAAATCACAACCCCCGCATCCACTTTATGTTTCCTTGTAAGATAAGCAATGGCTGGTGTGGGAACTACCCCTGCATAAATTGCATTTGCCCCCACGGAACAGATGCCTGCCATCAGCGCATTTGCCAGCATCCCCCCGGAAATCCTGGTATCACAGCCCACAATGATTGTAGGCTGGTGCTCCTGCTCTTTTGTCAGCACATAAGCTCCTGCCATTCCTAATTTTGTGGCAAGCTCTATGGTTAATTCCGTTCCGGCAACTCCCCGCACTCCATCTGTGCCAAACATTCTGCTCATATTAATTCCTCCATCAGTCAAAAATCAAATCTGTTTTATATTTATGTCTCCTCATCGGTGTCATCGCTGCTGTCATTATTATTGTTACTGCTGCTGCCGTTGTCACTGCTGTTACTTCCACTGTTACTGCTATTACTGCCGCTGTTACTGCTGTTACTTCCACTGTTACTGCTGTTATTGCCACTGTTACTGCTGTTACTGCTGTTATTGCCACTGTTATTGCTGTTATTACTTCCCGGGGAAAGGATATCTGCCCCCTTTACAATATCAATGGTCACCGTTGCGGATTTCACAAGGGAAAATCTGTCATCTAAATTTAATTCCAGATTTAATTTGTGCTCTCCGTCCAGCATTCCACTGGCATCAATGCTTCCTGTCAAAATGTCAGCATCCAGTTCATTTAAATCCGTGGAAAGGCCTTCCAATTCAATTTCCACATCATCCTGCAAAAATACCGCATCATATCCGTCAGAAAGATTGGCAATGGTTATATTTGCCGTGGGAACTTTAAATTTCCTCGTCTCATGTTTTTCAAGTTTTACAACCACATCTATCTTTGCCTGGTCACTATCAACCAATGCCACTCCCTCCGGGAGATAAGAAGATACATCCACGCTCTTCTCAATATCCCCCACCGCGTCTGTAAGATCCAATACTTCCTTTGGAACAGTGATACTGTTCATGGTATTCAACACTGCCGCCTGGCCTTTTACCAGCACGGTCTGAGGATTATATTCTATTCCAATATATTCAAGTCCCTGGGGCGGGGTTCCTGATGTCTGGAAATTAATGGTAACTTCCTTCGTGTCCAAAATCTGTACCGATACCGTGACACTCTGCATATTAAAAGACAATTCTGACGTATCCACCTCATTCCCCTGTGCATCATAGAGAACAGGAATCACGCTGTCTATCATATCCGCTTCCATATTGCTTACATCCACCACGGCAACTACTTTGTCCACCAGTTCCACTGCGGAACTGGGGCCGGAAATCCTTAAGATATTGGGGGATATGCTCACTACCCCCAAAGCTTTCTGCTCTTTTACTTCCCCTACGGTATCCACCGCAATGACAAATGACGCGGAACGCAAATCTTCCACTGCCAATTCCAGATAGTAGGTCTTGTTTGCCACCGACACATTGCTGCTATACCTCTGTGGGGTAATATCAATGGGAACCCGGTTCATATTTTCAATAGTTTCCAGGTCAGCCACTGCCTTAAAATCCGAATTGCTCATGCGCTCTAAGTAAGAACGTTTTCCGGTAACTTTAAATGTAACCGTACTGCTGTTGTTTATAATTTCATAATATTTTCCGATTCCGGTTAAATAACTACCGTTTTCTATACTCACCGTAGTGGTGAATGTACGGGTAGTTTTGGGGTCATCAATATTCACCACCACCAACCATAAGGCTATGGAAAACAGGACGGCAAGAATCTTAAGCCCGAAATTATTCGTTATCAGCTGAGATATCTTTTTTAGCATCTTTTAGCCTCCTTTTCAGCAAGCCCCGTTTTTTCTTTTCCGGTTCATATTTCTGCAGATACCTAAGCTGCTCGCTTAGCTGGTCTGCCGTCACACTGCGCAGAAGCCTGCCTCCTGTTGCAATGGAAATCTTCCCTGTTTCCTCGGATACCACAATCGTCATGGAATCGCTGACTTCACTGACTCCCACTGCAGCCCTGTGCCTTGTTCCCAGTTCTTTGCTCAGTTCCATATTATCCGAAAGAGGCAGATAACATGTGGCAGAAACAATCCTGTCTCCCCGGACAATAATTGCCCCGTCATGGAGGGGAGTATTTTTCTCAAAAATATTAATGAGAAGCTGGCTGGTTACTATCGCATCTACACTGATTCCGGTACGCTCATATTCTGACAGCACTACCGAATCCTCTATGACAATTAATGCCCCTGTTTTCACTTTCCCCATCTCAACACATGCCTTTACCAGTTCATGAAGGGTCTTTTCACTGAATTTTTCCACCTCATTTTTTCCGAATTCAAAAGAAAGCCATTCCGTGAGAAAATTCTTTCTTCCCAACTGCTCTAATGCCCGGCGAAGTTCCGGCTGAAATATGATTACCAGTGCCATTACGCCTACGCTAATGGTTTTTTCAGCCACCCACAGGATGGTATTCATCTGGAAAACCGCCGCAACCAGAACAAACACCAGAATTACCAGCATCCCTTTAAACAGCATCCATGCCCTTGTATTCTTAATCCAGACCAGGACGTTATAAAACAGGAACGCAATAATAATAATTTCAACAATATCAATCTGATTAATTACCGGCAAATTCATCCACACCAGATATTTATTTCTAAAAGCATCCAACATGGATACAAAATGTCCCACACGTTCCACTTCCTTTCTGAATTTAATTACATTATCTCAACAAATCCTCATCAATATCCATCTCTTTTGAAAGTCTTTCTCGCATCTCCCTGCCGGATTCATGCTTTCTGCTTGCAGAATTAATCTTTTTCACCTGTTTCTCCCGTTCCGGCACATATAACTTGGGAACAGCCTTCACATAATAATAGTATTCATCATCTTCAAACTGAACACGTTCCGTCCGGCTGTAATCCAGATTAAAAAACATAAACTGAAGCAAAAATCCGATTGCCAGGGACACAAGGGTACCTATTACAAGTCCTGCTATTTTCCCTGTGATTCCCAGCATAAGATAACCGGAAAACAGTACGATAAAATTCACTAACGCCCCTGAGACAATGGCAATTGTCCAGGAATAATCAATGGATAATTTTCGTATTGCCCACACGATAATGCTGACCAGCACAAACGTCCCTAAAATAAGGTACATTTCCTTGTTTCCCATTAACTGGTTTAATGCGGCGGCAAATTTGGATGTGATTGCATCCTCCTCACCGGATTCCCCTAACACGGATGCATTTTCCACAACCCCGTCCACGAAAAAATACACGACTGTCCCGCAGAGTACAGCTATAACGGAATATACTTCCCGCAAAAGCCCTGCTGCCATGGGCATCACCGGCGCAATATGAAAACAGAAGCTAAGGGGCGTTAACAGTACAAACACACCGTCTTTGGGTGAAAAACGGAAATAAAGCAAAAACATCAGTACAAACAGAAGAAGGGCAATCACCGCCACCTCCAATGAAAGGGAATACAACTGCAATACAATCAATACCGCTGCCAGCAAAACCATAAAACTTATGGGAAGAATGGAACAAATCAGAGAAAACACCAGTGTCACCGGCAATCCGCTGAGTTTTCCCACATAACCCATATTTTTATTGATGGTAATAAAAACGGCCAAAGCCAATATGAATTTAAGAAAAGGATTTACATAAATATCGTATTTACCATAAAAACTTTTCAGTTTTTCCCGAAACTCCAATATGCCTGTCAATACTCTTTCCTCCTGACTAACTGTGCTCTTCCTGGTGATAGATACGGTCCACCTTTTTCAAATGCATAAAGTACTTTTTTACTTTCTGCCTTCCTATGGTATATCGCCTGTAATATACGATATAGGTAACCACACAATACACTGCCATAAATATCAGGTAATATATTACAAGGGAAATTAAAGTTTCCTGCAAATCCATAGTATTTAAGGAATTTACAATTTCTTCTGCATGGCATATAACCCCCATGCCTGCAAGAATCAGAAATGCCAGCGTTCCTGTCACAAAACTTTTCAGCAGTTCCTTTGCTATATAGTCTTTCCGAAAATACTGAATCATTGGCCTGCATGCAGTCCCTTCATTCTGGTCAAAAACCGCTAACCGTATCATTTCTTCCACACGTCTTTGATTTAGCATAATCCGCCCCCGCACTGGTTTTTCTAAATTGCATACGTATTTATAGTATACCATACTCCCCTGTAAATGCAAAGTTTTTCCAGTAAAAAAAAGGAACAAAGTCTATTTTATGATAAAAAAAAGATGGTTGTATAAAACCATCTCTTTCCCTATCTGTCAAGGAAACGCATCTTATCCTTATCTTTCTTCTTTCTTATTTCCTCCGGCGGAGCAACGGCGTACAACTTGGTCAGGGTGTTTGCCATATTATTCTTGCATTTGGCACAAAATCTGCCTGTACGAATCAAAGCGCCGCAGTTTTCACATTCAATTCCCACCGGGGAATCATCCGAAAAAGTAAGCCGTTCTTCCCTTACCCACTGTTTTAACTGCTTTACAGACACGTCATTGGCATCCGATATCTGCTGCATAGATGCCAGATTATTCTCCCTGATATACATTTTTACCTGTTCAAATTTGTCTTCCAGTTTCTTTTTACAGGCGGGGCAAATAGGATTTCCCTGCAAGTAATTAAATAATCTTCCACAATTTCTGCAACTTCTAACGTCCATAACTTTTTTCCTCCTAAAAGCCCTTCCCAATTCCTATACAGCAGAAATAAACTTCTATAACTCCTGCTTCTTTTAACAGGGATGACGCTGCATCCATGGTGCTCCCTGTTGTATAAATATCATCAACTATGAGAATATATTTTAATTGTACTACATTTTCACTGATTTTTAAAGCCTTTTTCAGATTATTTTTTCTTTCTATTCCATTTAATTCTTTCTGGGGCCTGGTATTACGGGTTCGGATAAGTAAATTTCTTTTTACAGGAATACCAAGAATCTTCCCAAGTTCCACTGCCAGCACTTCTGCCTGGTTAAATCCCCTAAGCTTTTTTCTGTCTTTATGCAGGGGAATGGGAACAATTGCCTGTATTTTCCTGGCGCGTATCCAGCCTCCGTACGCTTCCGCCAGTTCTCCTGCATAAACCCTGGCGTAATCCCGGCGGTTTTGGTACTTAAACCGGTATATGGACTCCCGCACAAATTTGTCATACACCCACAAAGCCTTCCCCTGGGTAAAATCATGCCTCTTTTTCATGCAGTCACTGCAGTATTCTTCCCTCACGTTTTCTATTGGCTTCCCGCATTTTTTGCACATGGGCTCTTTTACCCTGTGAATGGTTTTCCGGCATGAACTGCAAATGCACTCCCCCTCCGCTGCCACTTCGTCACAAATGGGGCAACGGGGCGGGTACAATAAATCAAGTACAGCCTTATCCAGTTTCTGAAAATATGTTTTCCATTTTTTAAAAAAATATGTTGCTTTCATTTCCTGCCGCTTCCTTTGGATTTTGGACAGGATTATGTCATAATCAGCGAATCTCACCGCTTCGGATTTCCTCGATTAACCCGGAATAGCGTTTTTGCTGCATTGTATTGTCTATCATTTCCTGAAATGTTTTATCATCCCCCACAAGAGTAACACATTTTCTCGCTCTTGTCACTGCCGTGTAAAGAAGATTTCTGTTCATCAACATTCTCGGCCCGCTTAAAAGGGGAATCACCACCGCCGGATATTCGGAACCCTGGGATTTATGGATTGTGATGGCGTATGCCAGTTCCAGTTCCTCCAGATTTTTCAGGGAATAATCCACTTTCCGCCCCTCGTCAAATTCCACTGTCATGGTTTCCCCATAATCATTGATTTCCCGTACAATTCCCATATCCCCGTTAAACACCCCCAGCCCCTTTTCAATGCAAAGCCCATACTTGTTGGTGATTTCCCATTCTAACTGGTAGTTGTTTTTTGTCTGCATTACTTTATCTCCCTCCCGGAAGATTCTGCCGCCCTGTTCGTATTCCTTTTTGCTTTGGGACTTGGGATTTAAGTACTGCTGCAAAATTCCGTTTAGCCGTTCCACTCCTAAAAGCCCTTTCCTCATGGGCGTGAGCACCTGGATATCAAAGGGGGAAGCGTCCACAAATTTTGGGAGTTTCTGGGCAATAAGCTGTATGGTTACATTGATAATCTTATCAGCCTCATACCGCTTTAAAAAAAAGAAATCCATGCTTTTATTGTCCAGCAAAACCTGCTGTCCGTTATTAATCTTATGGGCATTCACCACAATATCGCTTAACCCTGCCTGGCGGAAAATCTTGGTAAGCTTCACCACCGGAAAGGCATTGGAATCAATGATATCTTTTAACACGCTGCCCGGGCCTACGCTGGGAAGCTGGTTTACATCCCCCACTAAAATCAGCCTTGTACCGGGAGCCACCGCTTTTAAAAGGGAATGCATCAGCGAAATGTCTACCATGGACATCTCGTCTATAATAATCACATCTGTCTCTAAGGGATTGTCGGCATTTCTGGAAAAACCTGCATTTCCCTCTATGCCTCCGTTTAATTCCAGCATACGGTGAATGGTTCTTGCCTCGTATCCTGTGGTATCACTCATGCGCTTTGCCGCCCTTCCGGTAGGGGCCGCCAGAAAAATATCCATGCCTTCCAATTCAAAATATTTGATAATGGTATTAATGGTTGTTGTCTTTCCCGTACCAGGCCCTCCGGTAATAATCAAAAGCCCGCTTTTTACCGCTTCCTTTACCGCCAGAAACTGTTTTTCCTCCGGCTCCATGCCCGTCTGTTTTTCTATGCGGCGAATCTGTTCCTCAATTTCTATATCCGGCACGTCATATGTAATATTCAGCCCCCTTAACATATCTGCCACAGAGGCTTCCATATAATAGTATCCGGCGGAATAAATATGCGTTCCGCGAATCATTATTCTCTTTTCAATGGACAAATCCATATAATGTTTTTCTATTAAATCCTGGTCAACCCCCAGCATCTGTGCCGTCCTTGCCGTCAATTCCTCTTTGGGCAGGTATGTGTGCCCCTCCCCGGAGGCCTGAAGCAGCACATACAAAATACCGCTCCTGATACGGAAATCCGAATCGGCACGTATTCCTGCTTTTGCCGCTATCTCGTCTGCAATCTTAAATCCCACTCCCTGAATGTCATCTGCGAGCCGGTAAGGATTTTCCTTAATAATCCTGTATACATCCTGGGAATATTTCCGGTAAATTTTTACCGCCAGATTCAAAGAAATCCCATATTGCTGCAAAAAAATCGTTGCCTGGCGCATATCACGTTTTTCCGCCACCTGACTGGATATGTCCATGGCCATTCTCTGGCTGATTCCCTTAATTTCAGAAAGCCGCTCCGGCTCCTCCTCTATAATGCGGAACGTGTCTTTTTTAAACCTGCGCACTATCCTGGCTGCCAGCGCCGCCCCGATTCCTTTAATTGCCCCGGAACCTAAATAACGCTCCATTGCCATTTCATCTTCCGGCTCACATTCTTCCAGTTCCTTAGCGGCAAACTGCTTGCCGTACATGGGATGTTCCGTAAATTCCCCTTTCATTTTCACATTTTCCCCTTCGCTTACCACAGGAAAAATGCCTACGCAGGTAAGTTCCTCCTCGTCGCAAATCAGGACAAACACGGTATAGCCATTGTCCTGATTCCTATATATTATATGGTCAACATAGCCTTTTATTGTTTCCATCTTTTCTCTCCCGATAAAACAGATTTTATACGGCTTAGTGCAAAACAAAGAAGGCAGACGCGTCATGCGCATCCGCCCAAAAAGCCTTCTTTTATACCCGCAAGCCAAATGTGTATGCTCTGGAGTATATATTATAAAGAATAATTTCTCTTCATCTGTTCATACATCTGCTGTGCCAGCCCCAGATTCTGCTGCTCGCATACTTCCTCTGCCAGCATCTTTATCATCTCATCCTTAAAATAATCTTTCATCTGGGACATGCTGGAATCTTCCTCTTCATCTTTTGGAATGGTTTTTTCCACTTCTTTCATAACCATCTCCATAAAGTATGATTCAAAATCCTTACACACATCCATAAGTTTTGCATCATCCGCAGAGGATAAGTCCCCTTTCAGCGTAGATTCCAGGCCGCTTGCCCTGCTGTTTGACGCTGCGCTGTTGGTATAATTTATCATAGAAGAAATTCCGCCTATATCCATATTACATTCCCTCCCGCTTTACTATCTCCTTAAGCTGTTTGCCTGCTGAAGCATCTCGTCCGATGCCTGGATTGCCTTGGAGTTTAACTCGTAAGCCCTCTGGGCAATAATCAGATTTACCATCTCGTCTGCCACCTGGACGTTGGAGTTCTCCAGGTAATTCTGGCGTATATTGCTTCTTGTCAGCCCCTGGGTCGTCTCCTCGTTCATGGCATTACCGGAAGCGTCTGTCACGGCATACAAGCTGCGGGAAAGTTTATTTAACCCTGCCGGATTGGTAAACTGATATAAGGCGATTGTCTGGTTCATGGCTACAATATTGCCGTCCGCCTGTTTATATCCCACGGAACCGTCCTGGCTGATTACCATGTTGCCGCTGGTGACGCCGTTGGGAATTATAATGGGATTTCCCTTGGTATCCAAAACAGGATAACCGTCCTGGTTGCAAAGGGTAGCTCCCTGATTGCCGATTGCCCAGGTGAAACTTCCGTTCCTGGTATAATAAATCTCCCCGTCATCTCCTCTTACCGCAAAAAATCCTCTGCCGTCAATGGCAAAATCCGTATCGCTCTCGCTTGCCATCAAAGCGCCCTGGGTAAAATATGTATTCACATCCGCAACCCTTGTACCAAGCCCGACCTGTGCAGGTGTAGGCTTTGTCTCACCGTTGGCCGTTGTGGTCCTTGCCTGTAAATCCTGATACAGCAAAGTCTTAAACTCTGCCTTCTGGGTTTTATATCCAACGGTATTTACATTGGAAAGATTGTGGGAAATAGTATCTACGTTTGTCTGCTGTGCAATCATTCCTGAAGCAGCAGACCATAATGCTCTCATCATATTACGTCACCCTCCTATACTTGGCCTACGGTATTCACCGCTTTATCTATTGTTCCGTCTACGGTCTGGATAATTTTCTGATTTGCCTCATATGCCCTGGTAATGGTAATCATCTCCACCATCTCCGAGACAATATTGACATTGGACATTTCCAGGCATCCCTGCTCAATCCTGGCATCGGAATCCATGGCTGTCCCTCCGTCTACCAAATCAAATAAATTCTCTCCATATTTATGCAGATAATTGTAATCCTGGAAATCTACTGTGCCAATCTGGCCTACAACCGCATTATTCTGGAAGATAGTACCGTCGGCATCAATTTTCACTTCCTGGTTGGGGTCAACTCTTACTCTGTTCCCCTGTCCTCCTGCACCGTTTCTGGCACCGTTGGCATTGAGCACATAGTCCCCGTCATTTGTCCTGATATATCCTTCCCTGTCCATAGTGAAAGCACCGTCTCTTGTATACTTTACGGATGTCTCCCCCTGTTTATTGGTAAACTCTATGGCAAAAAAGCCCCGTCCGTCCAAAGCCAAATCCAAAGCATTGTCCGTCACGTCAAAAGCTCCCTGGGAAAAATCCCGGTAAGTCTCACCCACATTATCGCCCAGGTTTACGATTCCTAAGCGTTTCCTGTGTAAGACTTCCGAGCTGTCCTTAATCCTGATTGCAAGCTGATCCTCGAATGCAGCATTTACCGTTCCTTCTTTCTTATACCCGGTGGTGTTTACATTGGCAAGATTGTTGGTCATAACATCCATGCGCCGCTGTTCTTCCACCATGCCGGTGTATGCGGTATATAAACCTTTTACCATTTCTTATCCTTCCTGCATGAATATCTCATGCATTACGGCTCATCCTTGAACCTGCTTTTTCTTCCATGTCATTATTATATTACATTACTATATCGGCATAACATTTCATTTTCTTTAGTTATTCATCCCGTTTTCCTGCTAAAAATTCTACATATTTTCCTGTGCCAATGGCAACGCAGGTCATAGGCTCCTCCGCAGTCATGGTGTTAATGCCTGTCCGATCTTCTAACAGTTCCTCTAAGCCCCGGAGCAATGCTCCTCCACCTGTCAGTACAATTCCCCGGTCTGCCACGTCTGCCGCCAGTTCGGGAGGCGTTTTCTCCAACACGCTGTGCACAGCTTCCACAATCTGAAGGGTAGGCTCCCACAGGGCCTCCTCTGTCTCCTCGGAGGATACCGTCACCGTCTTGGGAAGCCCGGTAACCAGGTTACGCCCTCTTACATCCATAGTTTCATTATGTCCGTTGGAAAAACAGGAACCGATTTTAATTTTAATATCTTCCGCAGTCCTCTCACCGATTAAAAGGTTGTGTTTCTTCCTCATATAACGCACAATGGCTTCGTCAAAATCATCCCCGGCAATTTTAATGGAAGTGCTTACTACGGAACCTCCCAGGGAAATCACTGCAATATCCGCGGTTCCGCCTCCTATATCCACAATCATATTGCCGCAGGGCCTGGCTATATCAATGCCTGCACCGATTGCCGCAGCAATAGGCTCCTCAATAATCTTTACGTCCCTTGCCCCTGCATTGTAGGTGGCATCTTCCACTGCCTTTTTCTCCACTTCCGTAACGCCGCTGGGCACACACACGCTGATTCTGGGCTTGCGGAAACTTTTTTTGCCAATGGCTTTCTGAATAAAATACTTAATCATTTTTTCTGTAACGGTATAATCGGATATTACTCCCTGGCGCAGAGGGCGCACTGCCACAATGTTCCCCGGCGTCCTTCCTAACATCAGCCGGGCTTCCTCTCCAATGGCCTTTACTCTATTGGTATCCCTGTCAAAAGCAACTACGGAGGGCTCCTTTAAAACCACGCCTTTGCCCTTAATATATACTAAAATACTGGCTGTTCCTAAATCAATTCCTATATCTGTTGAAACCATTATGTTTCCCCTTTCGTTATCCTGCTGTTTATTCTAAACACAAATCGTGCATTTAATCATATTTTTACATATACATCCTTATTATATACAAATACTGCCATTTTTCAAATCATTTTTTTAGAAATTGCTTAAATTTTCCAGAAATTAATAAAATCTAAAGAATCTGGAAAATTTTTTGGTAGAATTTTATATTCTTTTCAAGTTTTCATCACAAACTCGTCACAATTTCATTTTATACTACTAATGTACTAGCTGATAAGGCTATTATAGTTTTCATAACTCATGCTCCTTGAGTCTTTTGGCTCAAGGGGTACTCCCCAAATGATGCGTACCAGTTTTTTCATAACTCATTTCCTTTCTTAAAAAGACGCCATTTCCTGTAAACAAACATTCACAGGAAAAGGCGTCTTTAGTTTATAGGAAACAAATTATTTTAAGTACTTTCTGAGGTACTGCCCTGTATAGGAAGTCTCAATATCCGCCACTTCCTCCGGGGTTCCGCAGGCTATTACGGTTCCGCCGCCGTCACCGCCTTCCGGCCCCATATCAATAATATAATCCGCCGTCTTGATCACATCCAGGTTATGCTCAATCACTACCACCGTATTGCCCATCTCCGATAACCTGTGAAGAATTTCAATTAATTTCCTCACATCCTCAAAGTGAAGGCCGGTAGTGGGTTCATCCAAAATATAAATCGTCTTTCCTGTGCTTCTACGGCTTAATTCCGTGGCCAGTTTTATCCTCTGGGCCTCCCCGCCGGAGAGTTCCGTGGAGGGCTGCCCCAGCCGGATATAAGAAAGCCCCACATCATACAATGTCTGAATCTTCCTTTCTATGGAAGGAACGTTCTTAAAAAATTCCAGGGCTTCCTCCACCGTCATGTTCAGCACATCATATATGCTTTTTCCCTTATATTTTACTTCCAGCGTTTCCCTGTTGTAACGTTTTCCGCCGCAGACTTCACAGGGTACATACACATCAGGAAGGAAATGCATCTCTATCTTTAATATTCCGTCCCCGGAACATGCCTCGCATCTTCCCCCTTTTACATTGAAACTGAATCTTCCCTTTTTATATCCCTTTGCCTTTGCATCGGGAGTGGCTGCAAAAAGATCCCGAATCATGTCAAATACTCCAGTGTAAGTTGCCGGATTAGAGCGGGGAGTCCTGCCGATGGGGGACTGGTCAATGTCAATGACTTTGTCCAACTGTTCCATGCCAAGGACTTCTTTATGTTTTCCCGGAATCGTTCTGGCATGGTTTAATTTTCTTTGCAGTGCTTTATACAATACCTCATTGGTAAGGGAGCTTTTTCCCGAACCGGACACGCCGGTAACGCAGGTCATGACTCCTAGCGGAAATTCCACCGTCACATTCTTTAAATTATTTTCCGCTGCCTTTACTACTTTTAAATACCCGGCAGGTTTTCTCCTCTCCTTGGGTACGGGAATCTGACGCTTTCCACTTAAATATTGTCCCGTGATGGAATCGGGATTTGCCATAATCTCTTCCGCCGTACCGCAGGCAACCACCTCCCCGCCATGTTCCCCTGCTGCCGGCCCGATATCCACAAGAAAATCCGCTGCCCGCATGGTATCTTCATCATGCTCCACCACCACAAGCGTATTGCCTAAATCTCTGAGGCCTTTTAATGTGGCAAGCAATTTGTCATTGTCCCTCTGGTGTAAACCGATACTGGGTTCATCCAAAATATATGCTACCCCCACCAAACCGGAACCCACCTGGGTGGCTAAACGGATTCTCTGTGCCTCCCCGCCGGATAAGGTTGCAGTGGCACGGGAAAGGCTTAAATATTCCAGCCCTACATCCACCAGAAAACCTACTCTGGAACGGATTTCTTTTAAAATCTGGGAGCCGATTAATTTCTGCTGGCTGCTAAGCTCCATATCACACAAATATTTCTGCAGATTTTTCACTGACATATTTGTGATTTCATAAATATTTTTATCGCTGACGGTTACGGCAAGGGATGTTTTCTTTAAACGCTGCCCCTTACATTCCTGGCAGGGAGTGATACGCATAAACTGTTCATATTCCTGCTTTACAAGGTCTGAACTTGTCTCACGGTAACGCCGCTGGACATTTTTTATTAATCCTTCAAATGTTACATCATAGACGCCTTCCCCCCGCTGCCCCTTATAGTAAACTTTTACACAGCGGTTCGTTCCATAAATCAACATATGCCGGACTTCTTCGCTTAAATCTTCATAGGGCGTTGATAGATCAAAACCAAATTCCAAAGATAATGCCTTTAATATGGCGTAAGTATAACTGGAAGAATCCGTACAGGACTGCCATCCCATCACCTGGATTGCCCCCTCCGCAATACTAAGGCTCTTATCAGGAATCATTAAATCTTCGTCAAATTCCATTTTATACCCCAGGCCGAAACATACGGGACAGGCCCCGAAAGGATTGTTAAAGGAAAAACTTCTCGGTTCAATTTCGTCCACGGAAATCTCACAGTCCGGACAGGAAAAACTCTGGGAAAAATTCATGGTTTCCCCGCCCACAACATCCACCATCAAAAGCCCCTCTGCCAGATTCAGCACGTTTTCAATGGAATCGGTAAGACGTTTTTCTATTCCTTCTTTTACGGAAAGACGGTCTACCACAATTTCAATATTATGCTTTTTATTCTTTTCTAACTTAATCTCTTCCGTCAATTCGTAAATATTGCCGTCCACCTGTACCCGCACGTAGCCGCTTTTTTTTGCTTTCTCAAAAAGTTTCTGGTGTTCCCCTTTCCTGCCTCTCACCACAGGGGCCAAAAGCTGGATTTTCGTGCGTTCCGGCAATGCCATAATCTGGTCTACCATCTGGTCTACCGTCTGCTTTTTTATCTCCCTGCCGCATTTTGGGCAGTGGGGAATCCCAATCCTTGCGTAGAGCAGACGGAAATAATCATAGATTTCCGTCACAGTCCCCACGGTGGAACGGGGATTGCGGTTGGTGGATTTCTGGTCAATGGAAATTGCAGGGGGAAGTCCTTCGATTTTATCCACCTCCGGTTTTTCCATCTGGCCTAAAAACTGTCTGGCATAGGAAGATAAAGACTCCATATACCGTCTCTGGCCTTCCGCATAAATGGTATCAAAAGCCAGGGAAGATTTACCGGAACCGCTAAGGCCTGTCAACACTACAAATTCATTTCTTGGAATATCGATATCAATCCCTTTTAAATTATGCTCCCTTGCCCCACGAATCTTAATGTATTTTCTTTCACTCATAATCTTTTCACGTGCTCCTTAATCTTTTTCATATCAGTTCAATTCCCTCACAGTTACTCTTTTTCATTTCTGAACTTTTTTAACTCTACCATTTTATCACGAAGCTCTGCCGCTGCCTCGAAGTTTAACTCTGCTGCCGCTTTCTCCATTTTCTTTTTCACTTCCCCAATGAGTTTATCCAATTCCTGGTTGCTCATGGATTCCGGGTCTTTTGCAAACTGCTGCTCTTCTTTTGCTACTTTCTTTGAAATGCTGATTAAATCCCGGACGGATTTCTGAATAGTCTGGGGCGTTATGCCATGTTCTTCATTGTAAGCCTGCTGGATTTTCCTTCTTCTCTTCGTCTCCTCAATGGCAACGCGCATAGAATCCGTTATGGAATCCGCATACATAATTACATGTCCCTGGGAATTTCTTGCCGCCCTTCCGATAGTCTGAATCAAGGATGTCTCGGAACGCAGAAAACCTTCTTTATCCGCATCTAAAATTGCCACTAAAGTAATCTCGGGAATGTCTAACCCCTCCCGGAGAAGGTTGATGCCCACTAACACATCAAACACGTCCAGGCGCATATCCCGTATAATCTCGGAACGCTCTAAGGTGTCAATATCCGAGTGGAGATATTTCACCCGAATACCCACCTCATTCATGTAGTCCGTCAAATCTTCCGCCATACGCTTTGTCAGTGTGGTAATTAATATTTTATTGTGATTTGCAGTTTCTTTTTTTACCTCTGCAATCAAATCGTCAATCTGTCCCTCCACAGGGCGCACTTCCACTTCCGGGTCTAAAAGCCCGGTGGGACGGATAATCTGTTCCGTGCGCAATAATTCATGCTCCTCCTCGTAAACATTGGGGGTTGCGGATACAAACAGCATCTGGTTGATTTTCTCCTCAAATTCCTGAAAATTTAAAGGCCGGTTGTCCTTTGCGGAAGGAAGTCGGAATCCATAATCTACCAGGGTCGTCTTTCTGGACTGGTCGCCTGCAAACATTCCCCTTACCTGAGGAATTGTAATATGGGACTCGTCCACGATAATCAAAAAATCATCGGGAAAATAATCCATTAAAGTGTGGGGCGTTGCCCCGGCAGGCATACCTGCCAGGTGCCTGGAATAATTTTCGATTCCGCTGCAAAATCCTGTCTCCCGAAGCATTTCAATATCAAAATTCGTGCGCTCCGCAATCCTCTGGGCTTCCAACAATTTATCATGTTCTTTGAAATAACGGACACGCTGTTCCATTTCCTTTTCAATTTCCACACATGCCTGGTTTATTTTTTCCTGGGGAACCACATAGTGGGACGCCGGAAAAACGGCAATATGTTCCAGTTGATTTTTTATCTCTCCTGTCAGCACATCTACTTCTACGATTCTGTCGATTTCATCACCGAAAAATTCTACCCGGTAGGCGGTCTCGCTGAAGTTTGCGGGAAATATTTCAAGCACGTCCCCCCGTACCCGGAAAGTTCCCCGGTGAAAATCCATATCGTTCCTTGTATACTGGATGCTGATTAGTTTCTGGATGACCTCATCCCTGTCTTTCTCCTGGCCTGGCCGCAGGGAAACCATCATATTCTGATAATCCACCGGGCTTCCCAACCCGTAAATACAGGATACACTGGCAACAATAATTACATCCCTGCGCTCCACCAATGCGGCGGTAGCGGAAAGTCTGAGCTTGTCTATCTCCTCATTGATGGCAGAGTCTTTTGCTATATAAGTATCAGTGGAGGGCACGTAGGCTTCCGGCTGATAATAGTCATAGTAGGAGACAAAGTACTCCACCGCATTCTCAGGAAAAAATTCCTTAAATTCCCCATAAAGCTGCGCCGCCAAAGTCTTATTATGGGAGATAATCAGCGTTGGTCTGTTTAACTGCTGGATGACGTTTGCCATCGTAAAGGTCTTACCGGAACCGGTAACCCCAAGTAAAGTCTGGAACTGGTTGCCCTCCTGGAAACCTTTTACAAGGGCTTCTATCGCCTGGGGCTGGTCGCCTGTGGGCTTGTATTCTGAATGAAGTTTAAATATATTTTGTGCAGTTTGCACAAATACCACCTCCAAAAGTCGTAGTAAAAAAGTTCGCCTATTTGCCAGAAATTCGTCGTGGCATATCTTCTGTTTTTGTCCAAAATGGCTCCACGACGAATCAGGATCATCTTTTTTGTTTTTTCCTACTGCCAAACCCTCATTAAAACCATATGGATTAGATAGCACGAAAACAAATTTTAGTATAGCACAGAACTTTCTTCTTGTCTACTATAAACAAACATTTGTTCTTTTCTGTGTTTTTTGCATAAAAATATGGGCATCCCATATAACTTCATGGAATACCCCCAATTCTCATTTCATATATTTAGTTATCTTTTTTATGTAGATAACACTTGTAATCCGGATAAAAAAGAAGAACCATTCTGTTATCAGGATGAACAATGTTCCCTTTTTCGTCCTTGATAATATAACCACTTTATTCTTCCGCCATTACTGCATTATCAAATATTATATCTCCGTCTTTTCTAGGTTTCTTTCTTCTCTTTTTAAACTGAGAAGTTTTTCCCTCCCACTTATTTCCTTTATGCTCCATAGGCTTATTCCTCCTCATCGCTTTCGCCCAAATGAAGCTCTCTTGCAAAAATTCCTTCATAATCCTGCAATTCGTGGAACATACCATCTACAATTACTTGATTCCCTTCAATCCGATATATCATTACAAACTTATGCTTCGCAAAGTGGATTTTTCGATATTCATATTTTGCCAAAATCGGATCATCACATATTTTAAGGGAATCGGCAATAACCGATAGTCGCTTTTTGGTTGCTTTCACGTCTTCAAGAATTGACTTTGCCGCCTGTCTGTTCTTTAAGGTTTCCAATGTATAATAGACATACATATCAAGCCTGCGTTTTGCGGGCGGCATTATCATCACCTTATAAGCCATATTTGGCACCTATTTCATCAACTGCTTTATCGAAGTCTTCTCCCTCGCCACGTTCATAACATGCCCGCGACTGTGCAAGTTCCGATAAAATCTCGTTTCTGCTAAGTGGTTTATAAGGATTTTCACTACAAAAATTCATCAATAAAAACTGTTGTATCTCTTTCTGATGTTCTTCCGGAATCGTAGATAATAATTCCATATTCGCTTCCAGTATGTTCATGAAAACCACCTCCATTCTTTGCTACTAATATTATAACAGAGATTGTCAATTCTTACATTAGAAATTTTTTGAAAACCGAATCTTGTTCCTTTTTATAATGTTCCAGATTATCTCTGACACGCCCAAGCATAGAATATAATGCCGTTTTCTCTTCTTCTGAAAATCCTGTTAAACATATCTGGTCCAGTCGAGCCATTAATTCTGCTACTTCATCCGCTTTCTTTCTTCCTGCTTTTGTCAGATAAATAGCATTAGTGCTTTTGCTCCCGGCTACAATTACTTTTTCCTTTCTTATGTATCCTAAAGCCTCAATTCGTTTTAATGAAACAGCCAATGATGATTCCTTGATTCCACATAACTTTGCAAGCCTCTTTTGAACACAGCCTTCATAATCCCGCAGGATATAGATAATCCTGGGGATTCCCTCTGTAAGTCCAAGTCTGACAAACTCACTTCTGCTTATCTCTGCATGAATATCCTGTGTTCTCATCAATTCCACAAAAAAAGGCGTCATTTATATTTCCTCCATTCGTTTTCCAGAGTATCCGTTCAGTTCCCTCTCAGATACGATGCAAAAATATTTCCTACTTATTAATGAGAAGAAAATACCCGGTGCACTGCTTTACTGAATCTTGATTCCCAGCTTTTCTTCCATTATTTTTTTCATCTTCTCTGTGGTAAGGAGGCCTGTTTTCTGCGGTTTATCCTTAAACAGCATCAAAAACTGGTTATCCGGCGTAAATTTTTGCCATTCGGGCAGCTTATAACCGAAAATATCGTTTCCGTTGGGATTTCCCGTTTTTACAAAATTGGTCCAATATGAACTGATGCTCCTTGCAAGGTCATAATGCTTTCCTGTAAACGGCCTGTCAGATCTGGCCAATGCATCATAGGCAAACCACATTTCACTGCCATGGTAAGAACCAATATGGTCATCGCCGGGAATATCTCCGTCAAATTCATACAAATATCCTGTCCGCCCCTGTAAAAACTGTATATAACCAAACATTCTGGTCGCTACAATTGTTCCGATATCCGCGTCATCACTGCTGTCATTAAACATCCTTGTTTCCCCTCTGTTGTAACCGCATATGACCGGCACATTATGATGATGATTATGAACATACGCCTGAAATGGAGATTCCATTAAAATATGTCCGTCAACTGTCGGCTGGAAATGGAAACCCCCGCCCAATGCACTGTCTACCTGTTCAATCAGGGTTTTGGCATCTGCCTTCATAAGCTCTTCTACACTATGATAACCTGCATTCTTCATAAACCTGCCGCCTACTTTCTCTACCTCTTCAATGGGATAGGCAAATGTAGGCATATCGTCAAAATCGCCTGCCACACCGCTTTCAATAATTGCGCCGCTCATCATTCCTTTTGTCAGCGGAGAAGCCAAGAGACACTGTACACTCATCGCGCCTGCCGACTGTCCAGCTATGGTAATCTGATTTGGATTGCCGCCGAATGCTTTAATGTTGCGGACCGTCCATGACAGTGCGGCAATCTGGTCTTCCAGTCCGTAATTGCCCTTGGGGGCATCAGGGTATTTCTCTGACAGCTCACTGCATCCAAAAAATCCCAAAATGCCAAGCCGGTATTGGATGGACACCACTACCATTCCTTTCGCCGCCATATGCTCCCAATCAAATTCTATTTCACTTGGATATCCTCCCGTAAATCCACCCCCATGGATATAGAAAAGTACCGGAAGCATTTCCGAATCACTTCTGGCAGGTGTAAAAATATTCAGATATAAACAATCCTCACTGACCTCATATTCCGGTCCGGTAGGATGCATCTCCTTTGTCCAGAAAGAATCCTTGTCTATGCCCGGCGTATACTGCATGGAAACAGGCGCATAGTCAAAAGCCGTTCTGATTCCGTCCCACTTCTCATGAGGAACGGGTGAATGAAACCGTAAATCACCTATCGGCGGGGCTGCATAAGGAACACCTTTAAAAACGGCAATTCTCGGATCCCAGCCATGTAAACCCTCAATTTTTCCATATTCCGTATCAACAATTATCCTCTTCATACCATCTTCCTCCTGTATTATATGTATCCTAATTAGTATTCTAATATACTATACAGAAATTGTCTACCGGTATTATGCCGGCGTTGGTTAAAAAATTATCACGAAGGGATTTCTTAAAAATTAGCCGTTCCTGTTGAGACTCCGCTTCCCCACAAAAGAATGCGGATAATACCGCAGATAACCAAATGCAGGGGATAATATACATAAAACAGCCGGCCCATACCTTTCCAGGAACCTTTTTTGCCATTGTAAAGATATAACAGCGGAATCGTTAAACAAGTGCCAAGCTGAATGACTGCATATACCCGGTCAATAAACACGAAGTATACTGCCGCATACATAAATGTCCAAAACATCATCCAGCCCATCTGTTTTTTGAAATTGCCCCGGTTTGTACCCATACATAATATTGACATTGTTGCAATGCAGCTCCAGTCGGACGGAAATGTAATGATGCAGATGAAAATGGTCAGTATTAACTTCTGCCACTGCTTCATTTTTTCGTTATCGTTGATGCATAACAGAACCAGCCCCCATGCCAATGACCAGACAACCCCCGTCTGGTTAAATACTGTTTCCGTAAACGGCACAAATGATATACCGAAACAGAAATTATAGGCAAAGTGTGATATTACTGCCAGAAAAAACAGCCGTATTGCATATTTTTTCACATTATGGGTGTAATGATATCCTTCTGCAATGAAAAACCACATGATAGGCGCAGTCAGCCGTCCCAGAATATGAAATGCCACAACCCACCAGTCTGTGGAATAACCCGGCCATATCGTCCATGTTAAATGATCAAGGGTCATTGCTGCAATCGCAATTAATTTTAATTGGTCTGCGTTGAGTCCTTTACTTTTGTCCATGTTATGTATCCTCCTTTAAACATATCGAATCTCTTTTCTATACCATTATATTCCACAAGTGGAATATAGTCAATAAAACAAATGTGATGCAGTACCATTAGAAAAAGAAAATCTAGTAACAACTTATAACAAATTATAAAAAAATGGTTGGGACTGGATGAAATGCTTATAATACATTTTCAAGAAAGGATGGATAAAATGAGATTGATATATGCAGATTATAACCCACAGACAATTAGTAATGATGTAACTACATTTGAGAATTTCGTATTGCGAATTTATTGCAACAAGGCAGAGTATGGAGTAAAAACCACTCCCTGTTCACAAAATTCACTCAAAGCTTGAGCAATAGATGAGCCGTTGGAATATGCCCGGCTTGCTTTAGATAGTGAAATGCAAGCGTGGGTGGATGCAATTGATACTCTGGAAGTCTGGTGATTTCAACAAATGATTAATCGGATGAAATGTTGGTAGAATATTTGGACTTGATATGATAAAATGAGAAAAGGAACTCAATTTCGAGGAGGTGAAGAAAATGGTGATGTTTTTGCGATTAAGAAATATCTAAGTACATAAGGCTGTGTTAAATAGTTTTATGTACAAACAGAACATTAAAAACTATTTAATAGAAGGAGATTATGTAATGATATTTCAAGACAATGTAATTAAAGAGTATTTAAAAAATGTTTATTTTGTAACCGGAACACCTTGTGGAGGAAAAACAACGATTTCACGGGAGCTGGCAAAACGACACAATTTATTTGTTTACGATATTGATGAGCAATTTGAGAAACATCAAAAAGTTTCAAATGCTACTTTTCAGCCAGCAATGAATAAATTTTTTAAAGATGCAGATGAGTTTTTTGGGCGTACCGTAGATGAATACAAAAAATGGTTGATTGATAACACAAGAGAACAATTAGACTTTGTATTATTGGATTTGATACGACTTTCTCAAAATCAAATTGTATTGTGCGATTGTCATTTGACTATGGAACAGGCTGAACAGATTACGGAACCATCTAGAATTGTTTTTTTATTAAAGGAACCATCTAATATAATTGATGATTATTGTAATCGCCCAGACCATCAAGGATTTTGTAACTTTATAAATAGTGCGTCTGATGTTGAAAAAGCAAAAGAAACATGCAATGCAGCCTTGAAAAGTCTCAACGAGAAACATTACTGTGATATTAAAGAAAGTGGTTATTTTTGGCTTGAAAGAACACCTCAGAGTACAGTTAGGAAAACGGCAGACAAAGTAGAGCGATATTTCGGGTTAGTAAGTTTACCAGAAATTAAAAAGGTAGATAGAAATACAGAACTGGCAGATGAATTAGTTCGCTTTGTAGAGAACTTTTCCTGGGAGGATGTGAAAGAACATACATTGCAAGCGCTTCGTAATTGGGAGTTTAGTGAGTGGGAAACTATGTTTGTGGCATTAGTTAACAATCAAATTGTCGGAATGGCATCTATTGCGAAAGCTGATTACTACCCAATGCCTGAAATTTATCCTTGGGTATCTAGCATATTTGTGACGGAAGAATATCGTGGGCATAGGATTAGCGAAAGGTTGATTGAAGCAGCAAACCAATATGCGAAGTCGCTTGGATTTAAAGAAACCTATATTCCGTCAGAACACATTGGCTTATATGAGAAGTATGGATATCATTATGTTAAAGATATTGTAAACTATGGAAATGGAATAGACCGATTATATGTTAAGCAATTAAACTAATGAAATTTTATGAGTAATGATTTCTCTTACTTCACTCTCACTAAGAGGCTGAGAGTAAGAGGAAATATATACTATCTGACACATCGGTTAACTCATAGCGATGCGGAAATACGCAAAATTTTAAGCAAACTCTTTATTCAGTTAAGGTATATGAACCCTCTGTATTTCTAAAATTATTAGAAGCAGAAAACGAAACCGAATAAAAGCATGAAAGGCGGGATGACAGATGAGGAGCAAGAAACAGATAATAAGACTAAATGGAATCAAGAACTTCTATGCCCATGCAGAATAGCGAGCATATAGAATTCTGTATGGGCGAATAACACTATATGTTCTGCTGTTTCTGCACTTTATTTATAAAATAAATAAGGAGCGGTAGAAATGAAATATATTAACGCATCAGAAATATTGCCAAAAAAATTATTAAAGGAGCTGCAAACTTACATTGAGGGAGAAGTATTGTATATTCCAAAAAGTTCTACTAAAAAGCAATGGGGTTCTGTAAATGGTTCTCGTTTATTTTATCTGGAACGAAACAAGGAAATTCAAAGACTTTATAAAGAAGGTCATTCTATTGATGTGTTAGCCAAGCGTTATGGTTTGGCATATAGCACAATCAAAAAAATTATATACAGATAACTCTATGACGTTTGCTATAATAGATAGCAAGCGTCTTTTTATGGAATCGTAGGAGTGACAATAATTATAATTATTCTTGGTGCTTGTTTGATGAAAACTTCACTTGTATAATGAGAAAAAATGAGAGAAAGAAGGATATTTCATGGGAAGAATAAAAACAAAGCAATTTCAGATATTAACAGATATAGAGATGGCATGGGATTTTATGGTTGATGTGTATGATGTGATAAGCGATAAAGGCACAGAAAATGTTGAAGCCCCTTTTTTTGAATATGCCTTGACATCTACATGGATGAATAAAGATTTTTTACATCTGTGCCGTTTTTGGTTGGATGAAAATGAGGTGGTAGGATTTGTTTTTTATGAAAATCCAGTAACAAATCTACATTTTGTTTTGCGTCCGGGATATGAAGAACTGGCAGATGAAATGATTGCGTATGCAATAGAAGTATTTCCTGATATAAATAATGAAAAAGAATTTGTATTTTCAGAGGCACAAAAAGCACTTATTGATGCAGCAGAAAGAAGGGGATATAAACTATGTCATAAAGAAAGGGAATATAGACTTGACATCACAACATCAGCATTAAATTATGAACTCCCCAAAGGGTTTCATTTTGTTAATCCGTATGAAGTTGACCCCTTAAAACTTGCCAGATGTACATGGAAAGGATTTAACGAATGGGAATTGGGACCCTTTGAAAATTGGGATGTTCCTGATAATAAAACAGATTGGAACCCATATAAGTCATATAATGGCGTTTTGAGTAATGTGATGGCACCGCCGCCACATTCAACATATGAATATAATATTATTATTGCAAATGAAAATGAAGAGTATGTATGCTTTTCCGGAATGTGGTGGGTTCCTGAAAATAAGCTTGCCTATATGGAACCATTATGTACAATACCAGAATACCAACATCAAGGTTTAGCGTCCGCTGCATTGACAAAGCATTATCAAAGATTTAAAGAAATGGGTGGAAGTTTATTAACCGGTGGTGGTAATGATTTCTATAAAAAAATTGGATACGATGTAGAAGTATATTTTTTAGTTTATAAAAAAATATAATTTGACACTGCATAAATGGTAATTTTAAGCCGTTTTATATACGGCATCGGATATTGAAGCACGTTTACGAGGCGTGTAACGTACTTATTAACGCACGCGTTTATTTGAATTCTCACTTGAGGTATTTTAAGGGATTTAATAACTGTTATATCTTGTTATAAAAATCTCGTCAACCTCTTGAAAATACTAAAGTTATCATGGGGATGAAATGCTTATAATACATTTCTATGAAAGGACTGATAAGATGAAATTGATATATGCAGACTATAACCCTCAAACGAACAGTATTGATATAACCACATTTGAGAATTACATATTACGGATTAATTGTAATAAGGCAGAGGATGGATTAAGAACTACTCCTTGCTCACAAAATTCTCTCAATGCGTTGGCAATAGATGAGCCGTTGAAATATGCCCGGCTTGTTTTAGATGGTGAAATGCAGGTGTGGGTGGATGCGATTGATAGTCAAGTGCTATTTTTATGAGATTATAAATAGGGAAATGACATGGAAAGAATGAAAAAGTGAAAAAATCTCATCTTCGTATTTGGCAAGTTGCGATTTTGCTGAATAAGCGAAAAAAAAGTTGTAAAAAGTGAAAAAATCACATATAATAATACTGAATGGAGGTGCATATTATGTTGATTAGATTTACAGTTGAGAATTATCGTTCGTTCAATGAAAGGCAAGTTTTTTCTATGGCGGCAGGAAAACATACTAGGCATAAAGAACAGGTGGTTGTTGCAAACGGAAAAAGATTGTTAAAGGCTGGAGTTGTTTTTGGTGCCAATGCTTCTGGTAAAAGTAATTTGATTAAAGCGATAAATTTTGGAAAAAATGTTGCCTTAAAAGGAATAAAAAATAGTATGACTATGAATAGACATTTCCGAATTGATCCAATAGCGATTAATCGTCCAGGAGTATTTCAATATGATTTTTTGAGTAATGGACATATTTATTCATACGGATTTGCGATTTCATACACTAAAAATATATTTTTGTCTGAATGGTTGTATTTATGTGATGACAATAAGGAAATATGTATATTTGATCGAGCAGAAGGAGAAAGCATTTCAACAGACTTGAGTTTTACAAATGCTGAGGATGAGCAAAGATTTACCATTTATGCAGATGATGTTACGGATAATACTAGTTTTTTAGCAGAAATATGTAGTCATAAACTAAAAGATATTGAAGAATTTGATTCTTTTTTTGATGTACTTGATTGGTTTACATCTTTGATAATTATTTTTCCACAAACTAAGTATAAAGATTTAGGGCAATTATTTAAAAATGATGAAAATGATTCATTTGGAAAATTGTTAAATTATTTTGATACCGGTATTGAAGAGGTTATAACAGCTGTAAAGCCAATAGAAGAAGTTTTGGCTTTTTTACCTGACAATATAAAGAATGATGTAATACATGATATTCAAGAGGGATTTGATGAAGATAATAAAAAAGCAATAACGGTTGATGTTACAATCATAGGAAAAAGGTTTAGTTTTACCAAGAAAGATGGAGTTATTGTTGGTTCTCAATTGACGATGAATCATGGTAATCCAACAGATTTGTTTGAATTAGACGATGAATCTGATGGAACAAGAAGACTATTTGATTTAATACCTCTTTATCAGAAAGGAAAAGCAAACTATGTAATTTTTGTTGATGAGATTGATCGTAGTTTTCATACAAAACTTACCTTAGAATTCTTGCAGAAGTTTTTTGAAAAAACGAAGGGGATTAAATCGCAAATCATTGTAACATTACACGATTCTAATGTTATGAACTTGAATATTTTAAGGCAGGATGAGATTTGGTTCGTTGAACGAAAGGAAGACCATAGTTCAGAAATCTATTCTTTAAATAAATTTAAAGAACGATTTGATCATTCTGTAGCAAAAGATTATCTGTTAGGTAGATATGGAGCTGTTCCGAATTTTGGTATAGAAGATTGGAACCAAGAGGAGGTCGATTGATTTGAGGAATTCTTTTCGATTAAAGTCAGACTCCATGTTTGAAAGAACAGAGGAGATAAATAGGGAACCGCCTTTGCGAATTGTTTTTTTGTCTGTTGAAGGAAATAAAACTGAACAGGACTATTTTGAGTGGATTGAAAAATATAGAGAACAATTGGGAATAAAGGCGAGAGTCCATGTTCATTCTTTACGACGTTCAAAACAGGATAATTTGAGTGCGACGGAACATGTATTGGAATTGTTGGAAGAATATATTGAAATTAGAGAATCAGATATTTTACCTGAGAGGATGAGAAATTTAATTTCAGAAGAATATACTGATAATTTTATTAAGCAATATATCGAAACTCCAGAGCTCATAGATGTAACTATGAAAGATAATTTTGAACTTTTGTTGCAACAGGTAGGGATTGATTTGGAGTACGACTATTTTTTGAAAGAGTATTCCGGAAAATTTGATGTATTTGGGGTTTTGATTGATAGAGATTATACTACGCATAGTGTGGCACAGATGAATAAAATCAAAAATGCTTGCATAGAAAAAGGATACCGTTTTTTTGTTACAACACCATGTTTTGAATTTTGGTTGTTAATGCATTTGGTGGATATTTGTAGCGTATATAAAGATGAACTACAAGAATTTAGAAATAATGCTAAAAAATCAAATAAGCATACATTTACGAGTTTTGAAGTTTCGAAGCGTGCTCAGCATTCCAAAGGAATTAAAGAAGATACTTTTAAGAGATATTATTTTGCAAAAGTAGATTTTGCAATTCGTCAAGCAAAAGAACATTTTTCAACCAATATAGATGAATTAATCGGCACAGATGATTCGGATGATACAAAAAAGGAGATTTAGGCTCTAATCTTCCAGATTTGTTTGATTTGCTTAGAGAGATTAAATAACAAATTGCTCTATATGACTGTATGATTGTGTAAGAAATAATGTAAAACAGTGAAGTAAATATTAGAATACTTTTATAAATATGGTACACTCGAAAAAATGTGTAGTTTTATATGCAAATGATGGAGATAAAAAGATGGCATACTATAAATGTAAAAAGTGTGGTGCAGAATTTAATAATATGTCTCTGGCAAAGTATGCAACTAGTATTAATTGCCCGGAATGTAATGCATTAACTGAGTATTCTGCAGCGGCTGAAGAACTTTGGTATAATGAGAAAGATGAGAATGGGGATTTAATTAGACCACGTTTTAATGGGACAGACGAAATGGATGCACGACAGAAATTACTGATTGTTACTTGAATATTTGTGCATGATATGATATAAAAGATGTGTAATATTCAGTTAGAGGTAGATTTTATGTTTTGGAAAATGATAAATGTACAACTTCAAAAAGGTTCAATTTATTCCCTTTACGGGGATAGTGCGTCCTTTTTTAAGTCGATTTGTCATGAACATACTCTAATTTGAACATACGTGAGATGTTTTACAAATGAAATAAGATGGCGCATTATCTCCTTAACAATTATTAGATAAAATTAGTTAAGGAGATTTTTTATGTTTAAAATTAAGAAACAATTATCAAAAATATATGCATCATCCATACTGGGTAACTTGTCTTTAACAGGTGCTTGGGTGGCAATCTTAGCATCAAGAGGCTATAACCTTGTTGAAATAGGCATAGCTGAAACGGTATTCCATATCGTAAGTCTTATTTTTGAAATACCATCCGGTGTATTAGCGGATGTTTTCGGAAGAAAGAAGATGCTCATTGTGAGCAACATTATGGGAATGCTATCCGATATTATTATGATTTTTTCAGATAATCTTTTTATGGTATGCTTGTCTATTGCATTTCGAGCATTGAGCTATAATTTTTTATCAGGCTCAGGTGATGCACTTGCCTATGATTCACTTAAGCAGGTTAAGATGGAGAGCAGGTTTGAAAGATATGAGTCGAATCAATTTATTATTTATCGATTGTGTAATGGTATTTCAACCTTATGTGCAGGCTTTGCACTTACAATCGGTCATCGGATTGCGTACGGAACAAGTCTTATTACGAGCACAATACAGATAATCATTTTACTATCTCTCCATGAAATCTGTATAGAGAGTTCGGCAAAAGATATAGGAAACAAAATAGGTGAAAAACTAATTGTATGCTTTGAGAAAAGCTTGGCATTTTTAAAAGAAATGCGCAAATGTATGAGTTTAATGCTTTGTAATTCATTAATTGGTGCCATTGATACTCTGTTATTGTTTTTCTTGCAGGCGAAACTTCCTGAATCCGGTATATCAAAGTGGTGGCTTGGATTTGCACTTTTATTTATGGAAATGGGAGGTATTGTTGGTTCAAGATTGATATTAAAAGTGCCTAAGATTAGGTATAAATGGATATTTGCCATCTCATTGTTGTTTGTTCTGACAGGCATACTGACAGAGCATTCAGGCGTGTGCTGGATTATGACTTTGGGTGGTTTTATTGCAGCCATTGGCGATGACGCCTTGCAGGTACGCACCAATGCTATTTTGCAGGATATGTTTCCATCTGAGCAGCGTGCTACACTTACTTCCATTGAATCCTTCAGTTTTTCTGTTATTATGATTGTACTATCTCCTCTTGCTGGTTTCTTTTTTACTTATTGGTAATAGAGAACCTAAATGGTTGAGATTTTCTATAAACAGATGTTTATAATGGAGAGAGACAAATTTCAGTTCTCTAATGAGGATTTTTATAAGAAAGGGCTGATTGAAAAAACATTATATATGCAGATTACAACATTTGGAATTGTGGTGATTTTAAGGGCGGATTGCTATGGATTAGCAATCTGCCTTTTTAAAATCTTTGAACAAATATAAGTGGCATACAAAGACTATACATGATACAATAGATAGCGGAATTTATTTTCGCATGGGTTGAGAGAAGAAAAGATTAAAAAAGGAGTCTTTTATGTGCAAAATAAAAGAACTTCAAGGGAAGAAATTTAAAAAAATTGAATTAGAGCTATTGATTCCGGCAATCATAATCACTTTAGCATTTTTTATCATTCCACCATTAGAAATATTTCCGATGGAGGTAACGCTGGTTCTATTTTTGCTATTTATTTTTATGATGTTCGTAATTGCAATAATAGCATTTTCAGACAAGAAGGTTCATAAGAAATTAGAGAAGTTATCTAAGCAATTAAACACAAGATGTTGGATTTTGGCGGCAGACACTCCTTTTCCGCAGGAATATCTTTTTGATTTGGAAAATGGTTATATATATGGAGCATTTGCTCTTAACCCTTCTGCCATCCAAAGGATTGATTTGCGGGAAGTAGAAGACGTGGAAATCATTTATACAGCCCACAGAATAGCACCACTTAAGCAATGGACGATAAATTTAACTGAAAAAGTGGATGTGGAGAATACATTAGGAGAAAAAAACGATGCCATTGTATCAGGGATTGTATGTCAAATACGTTTTTCTCATGGAACAGAAAGTATTTGTCAGTGGCATGATAGAAAGGTGCGGCATTTGCCGATAGGGCATCAAAGTGAATTAGCATATCGGGAAAATGCTCTTAAATTAAAAAAGTTGATATTGGATTTAAAGAAGGTAGCACAGGTTAAGCGAAATGAAAAAGTAAATTAACCCGCCCCTTTATCTCTGCTTCGATAAGGTTGGCTGGCGTTCTGCCTGTCAGCCTTTTCTTCCAACCGGTCAATGCAGCTTTGTGCCCATTCCATACACATCTGCATGTTCCTGCGGCCATATTCCACCGTCATCTCCCAGTACAGGGCCTTATCCTTATCGTCAAGATAGCCACTGTAAGCTTCAATATACTTCGGCACAGGCTCAAGACTCTTAAGGAACATTTCACAGTACGATTTTAAACTCTGAAAGTAACGGATATTTTCTTCCCTACTCCGCTCCCCCAAAAAGAAAACTTTCATCAATATGGGGGTACGTGAATTCACGCCCAGGTTTCCGTCCGAAAGCCATCTTAGCAGCTCATGTCTCCCTTCCACTGTGATGGAATAAATATTTTTATCAGGCTTTCCCTGCTGGGGTACAAATGTTTTTCCAACCCACCCCTTTTTATCCAGCGTTTGCAGTTCCCGATAAATCTGGCTGGTCTGCGCGCTCCAGAAAAAACGCAGAGAATCCCTGAATGTTTCCATTATTTCATATCCTGTCATGTCATGATAATTCAACAGTCCTAAAATCCCATGCTTCAACAATTTAAACCCCTTCCTTTCTATACCATTATATTCCACAAGTGGATATAGTCAATAAAAATTACCAGGCGTCTGGCAAACCGAATAGTTTCGACCTGCCAAGTGCCTGGCACAATAACTGCTTGCCGTCTCGGCATTTGTATCTGCAATCTACAAAAACATAACCATATAAAATGGTATGCAAAAAATATCCTTTTCTTTTCTGATATCCTTTGTATAAATTAAATATCTTCTCAATATCTGACCGGAAAACTTATTCTGGAATACATCCAGCGATGTATGCGTTTTATATCCAGAAGATTTTACTTCCAATGGACAAATTTTATTTTTTCTTGCCAGCAGAAAATCTATTTCATAATTATGATTGGATGTTTCTTTTGGGAATGTATAATAAAACAAATCATTTCCTGCTGCTTTAAGCATTTGCGCAACCACATTTTCATATAAATAGCCCAAATCCGTTCCCAGCTTGTCACTTAACAATTTTTCATAAATTTCATTTTCTGTAAAATCTCTGTCCTTAAAAGCCAACGTTGTAAATAATCCCGTATCACATAAAAACAGTTTATATCTGCGCGGATCTTTATGAAGAGCCATCCCAATACTGGGATTGTCTGCATGGTATGAAATATATACTGCCATGGAATCCTGCATGTCTGCAAGTATTTCCCTTACACGTTCTTCCTTTTCCCCTGCAATCACACTGGACACCTGATAACGGGATGTATTTTTGCTTAGTTCGGCAGGTATTGCACTAAATAACATTCCTGCTCTGCCGGAAGGGTCAATTTTTCTAAAATCCTCTTCGTATAATTCCAATATATTGCGTTTTACCTGGTCCACAAAACTTAAGTTATTCGTTGATATATAAGCATCAACAGCCTGGGGCATCCCTCCCACAAGCATATACAGCCGAAAATCCCCTTTTTACAATAATAATTTTCAGTTGGATTTTGCCAGTTATGATTCGAAAACTGTTTTTATTTTGTTTCAAGATACTCTGCCAAATCTCCTACTGTTGTAAAATCTTTTATGACCTGATCCGGTATCTCAATCCCAAATTCTTCTTCAAAAGCCAAAACCACACTCATGATATCCAAAGAACTTAATTCCAAATCCGCAGCCAGACTTGATTCTGCCGTGATATGTTCTTTGTCTGCCTCTGTATATTCCGATAAAATTTCTATTATTTTTTCTAACATTTGTCTTCCCTTTCTGCATAATTGATGCCATAACGTAAAATTTTTTTACTCGTGTTTTTGGGAAATTCTGTATCCCGTAAAATGATTTTTCCCACCTGTCTGTATATCGGGCGGTTATAATTCACCTTTCTTTGAAGTCCTTCAAAATATTCCTGTAATTGTTCCTGCAAGCCTTTCTCTTTCATATATTCCATGTCTGGGTAGATTTGTGCAGCTATAAGCCTGTCCTGCTCATATACCAACACTTCCTTCACCGCCGGATTTTGAAGGAAATCCGCTTCCAGTGCTTCCGGCGACACATTTTCTCCGTTGCTTAAAATAATCAGATTCTTTTTTCGTCCGGTCAGTGTAATGAATCCATCTGCATCTATCGTTCCCAGGTCACCTGTTGCATACCAGCCATCCTTTAAAACCTGGTCTGTTGCCTCCCTGTCTTGGTAATATCCCTGCATAACAATAGGACCTTTCACCAGTACCTCTCCATCATTACTGACCTTCACACTGATATTGGGCACTGCAACGCCTACCGTTCCATCCCGGTAAAAATGATTGCGGTTCACGGCTGCACAGGGCGCACATTCTGTTGTCCCATAACCATTTAAAATTTCTATGCCAAAGCTTCGAAATTCCCGGATATACTGTACTCCCAAAGGTGCCCCGCCACATATGATATATTCCAAATTTCCGCCGAATGCCCGCAGTACGGATGCAAATATTTTTTTCCTTATATCTATCCCGAAGGAAAGCAGAAAATCGCTAATTTTCATCAGCCGTTTTAGCATCCTGTCCCTGCCCTCTTTTTTTGCTGCAGCCCATATCTGCCTATGAAATGTCTCCACAAAAAGAGGCACAAGAAACATGACCTGGGGACTGACAGCCTGCATATCCTTCTGGACTGTTTTCAGGCTTTTGTTTAAAAAAATGGTAAACCCATAATGATACACCATGAACACGCCAACAATCAGGCCAAAAGCATGGTGGAACGGAAGGACTGATACCGTACTGCCGCCTAACACCACAAGCTGGCAGCTTCCGTTAATATCCTCTACAATATTTCTATGGCTTAACATCACGCCTTTGCTCTTGCCGGATGTGCCGGAAGTAAACATAATACAGCACAATTTTCTGCTGTCGATGGAATAATCCAAAAATGTCCTGTCACCGGCCTCTATGTACTGCCTCCCTTCCGCAAGAAACTGCTCCATATCTCCCATAGAATATACCATGCAGTCTGTACCGGATACAACATTCCCATAGGTTTCGGAGGCAAAAACAACTTGCACATCTGCTTTATGGAGCAGTTCTGCAATTTCTTCGGTTGGCAGTTCCTTATCAATAGGAACTGCTACATTCCCGCCAATTACCGCCGCAAAGAAGCATAACAGCCATTCATAGGAATTTTCACCTATGACAGCAATATGTTTTTCTTTCATCCCCTGCCGGTACATCCATGTCCCTAACGCACAGACTTCTTCATAGACATCCTGATACGTTTTTTCTGCTATCCCGTCCCTGCCTTTGGAAAAGGCAAAAGCAACACCGCATGGCCGGTCTGTTTTCTTCTGTATCAGCATATCCTTAAGGCTCCCAATCTTAGGAAGCGCATACAAATCATAAGGCCTGTTTTGCATCCTACACCTCCAGATACCCAAGTGAGCGGAAATATTCAATATATCCTCTGATATATTCCAAATCCGTCTCATTCCATGTAAAACCAATCTGTTTCAAAAACCACAGCGTAAAATCACTTTCAATGTGGATATTGCTGTCATAGACCAGATGCCCCTGTTCGTCCATATCATTTTGAAAAGCCTCAAAAATATATTCTGTCTTTCTATCCTTTACAGTCTCCTGCAGTCTTTGATAAAATACATCCCCACCTACCACTTTCATAGCAATGCCAAGTTCATGGACAACTTCCAGAAAACGGTTAAAATAGATGGGCTTGTTGCTGTACAGATGAAAAACGGTCTGTCTGTCCGCATACTCAGCAATCTTTACAATGCCCTCCGCCGTCAAATCCACCGGAGAAAATTCAGAATATAACGGCATCAGATAATCCGGGAACAGACCAAATTCCAGTATTGCCTTCACTCTGGTAAGGAACGCATTTTCCTTATAATTCGGCTGGAATTTATAATCGCCTGTCCGGTTCGTTAAGTTGCCGACACGGATTACTTTTGCATCCAGACCTTCCAGCATAGCATCATACACTCGTTTTTCTCCTTCAAATTTACTGTGGATATACACGTTATCCAAAGGCTGTCCTATGTAAAAAGATGTCTCGTAAAAATGCTTTTCCTTCTCGGAACGGTATACCGAAAAATCATCCGCCATGCTGTTTCCGCTGACGCTCAATGTGGAAACATATAGGAACCTTGCCCCCACAGCTTTTGCACAATCAATCATATGCTGGGTTCCCTCCACATTTACTTTATGGAAATAAGCATATGAACCATAATGTTTTACACTTGCCGCCGTATGGATGATCGTCTGTACATCCCCTGGCATGATGTCCGGCAGGTTTTCCTGTTCAATATCCCCCACAACCGGAATAATCCGTTTCCCAAACTCCTGCTCATATCTGTCTTTAAAATAATACCTAAGAACCTCCCGAAGCCTTCCCCTCCTGTCATTTTCCCTGTTGCTGCGTACCAGACAGTATATTTTCCCATTTTCTTCCTTTAATAATTCACTTAGCACATGGGCACCAAGAAATCCTGTTGCACCTGTCAAAAGCACATTCCCCAGAGACTTTTTCTGTGGGGAAAAACCTTCCACTTTTACATTTTGTGCAAAGATGCCTTGGTATTTTTCAAAATCTTCCGGCTTATAAGATATCTTTTTTGAAATGCCGCCATTTAAAAAATCACACAACTTCCTTACCGTAGGATAGTCAAATACATTCTGCAGCGCAATTTCTATTCCCAGGCCATGTGCCCTTGCTATATACTCAATTGCGGCAAGGCTGTCTCCTCCACATTCAAAAAAGTCATCTTCTACACCGACACGCTCCATATGAAGTACATCTTCCAGTAAATGACAGAGTTTCTCTTCCTGTTCTGTCCGGGGAGCGACATATACATTTTCCGGGGCAGAAAAGTCCGGCGCAGGAAGGTTCTTCCTGTCCGTCTTGCCGCTGGGGGTCATGGGCATCTCATCCAGATGCACAAAATAATTGGGAACCATATACTTTGGCAGTTTTTCCGAAAGATGGCGGCGCAACTCTTTTTCATCAATCCTGGTTGCTGACGTATAATACCCCACAAGGTACTGACGGTTTTCTTTGTCTCTCTTATCTGCTGCCGCAGTAAGCCCGATACCTTTAAAACTGCCCATGACGCTCTCAATCTCTCCCAATTCAATACGAAGGCCGCGGATTTTTACCTAGGTGTCTATCCGCCCCAGATATTCAATCTCTCCGTCCTCCCTCCACCTTGCCAGGTCGCCTGTATGGTACATGATTTTTCCATGGCGGTTTTCCTCTGTGGCAAATGGATTTTGCACGAATTTCTCCGCAGTCAGTTCCGGGCGGTTGAGATAACCTTGTCCCACACCATCCCCGGCAATGCACAGTTCCCCCGGCACGCCGATGGGAAGGGGATTGTTGTCTTTGTCCAGAATGTAAATCTGGGTGTTGGCGATAGGTCTGCCGATGGTGATATTCTTCAAACTGGTTACTAATGTTGCGCTTGCCCACATTGTTGTTTCAGTTGGTCCATATACATTAAAAACATTTATTTTATCGTTTATATGTTTTATATAATTATATAAATCATTGGAAAAAACTTCACCTCCAATACAAATATTTTTGATTTTTTTCCCTAAATCTGTACTTTTACATTTCATCAATAGTTTTATTAATTTTGTTGGTGTACAAAACATATTCTCATTGTCATACTTTGCAATCAAGTTACAAAATTCTTCTGGAATAAATTGTTCTCTATCATTAGATAAAATACAAGTTACTCCTCTAATAATTGGACATATAGTATCCAAAAAAAATGCATCAAATGCTATGACAGAAAGAGCCACTACATAATCACAATTCGTATATAAGGCGTCATTTGCATACAAAAAGTTAATCACTCCCTTATGACATAAAATTGTTCCTTTCGGTAACCCTGTTGTACCAGAAGTAAATATTACTGTAAAACTATCTTCGCTTTTGACTATATTATCTATTCGCAATATATTTTTGTTATAATTAAATATTTTTAAGTTAACTTTATTAATTTTAATTATATTACTATTTGAATATTCTAAAATTAAAGCTATTTTAGCTTTAACATTTGAAATCATATAATTAACTCTATAATCTGGATACAAAGGATCAATAGGCATATACGCCCCACCAGCTTTTAGCACGCCAAGTATTGCCACAATCACATGCCAGCTCCGTTTCGCAATAATCGGCACTACATCATTTGGCTTTACCCCTTTTTCCCTCAAAAAATGTGCCAGAGAGTTGCTCATCTCATCCAGTTGTTTGTAGGTAAACTTTTGACCTTCAAACACCAACGCTATTTTTTCTGGTGTCTTTGCTGCCTGTTCTACAAACAGCTCGTGAACACACTTATTCCTTGGATAATCCACATAGGTGTTATTAAATCCTTCTGTAACTTTTTGGTATTCTTCTTCTGACAAAACAGTAATATCTTCCACATTCTCCTTGTCTAACTGTGACAAAATTTGAAGATATGAATCAGCCAGCCTGTCCATAAGCGCTTCCTCATATTTTGCCAGGTCATACTCCATCCGAAGTCTGCAGCCACTGTCGAGAGGAGTCAATTCCATAGACAAATCAAATTTTGCCGTATGTGTATCAACGAATTGCGGAATCAGTCTTTCCCCATCCAAAACCAGGACTTTTTCCCCATCTCCCTGATAAATAAAGGATGTGTTTAACACAGACTTATCACTCATGCCAACAGAATTTGCAATATCCCAAAATGGCAATTCCTGATACCGAAACAGGTTCAACAGCAATTTTTTTACTTTCTGCATATATTCTTTCGTATTTCCGTACACAGCAAGATATAGCGGAAGCGTATTTACAAACATTCCCACCATATTCTTTGTATCTGTATGAATACGATTTTCCAGAATAATGCTGCTTAAAATATCTTTTTGTGCTGTATATTTTGACAATAAAATCCCATATGCCCCCAGAAACACCATTGTATCCGTCAATCCATTTTTTCTGGCAAAATCTCTTGCTCCGGCAAAAATTTCTTCCGGTATCTGATATATTTTTGAACTCCCACCCTGCCGGATTTGCTTGGTTTTCGGAAGCAGAACAGGCTCAAAATCACATTTCAGCATCTCCTTAAAATAAGCCTTATATTCTGCTGTGTCCAATCCATAAAAATATTTTGCGTAATCCGAATATTCTACGCCAGAAGTTCCAAGTGTTCCGCCCTCATACACAGTCAAAATGTCACGAAGAATAATATTGATAGATTCCCCGTCTGCCACAATATGATGCATGTCAAACAACAGGTCATTCTCAGTAAAACCAATGCGTACCAGCGGCGCTTTCCCTAAATCAAAGGACCTGACAAAGGCAGTTTCTTCCCCATTTCTATATTCTTCAAATTTAATTTCTGCTTCTTCATCATAAATTCCATAGATTTCATTTCCCTCTGTTTCAATATGACTTTTTAACAGCTTGTGGGAATCCAGCACCTTTTGTATGCTTATTTTTAATCTTTCTCTGTCCACATCCTCCGACAGAGAAATCCTCGCCGGTATGTTATACACCAAGGTTTTGGGAGCTTTGCTGCAGGCTGCATAGATTGCTTTCTGCTGGGGCAGGAGTATGTATTTGTCCTCATGACAGACAGGGATGTGTTCCGTTACGTCTGCCTGCTGGATGCACTGTGCAAGCTGTTCCAGGGAAGATTTCTCCATAATGTCATTAACGGAAATTTCCACCTGAAACGCTGTCTCAATCTCATTTTGCATGGAAATCGCTAACAGGCTGTCGCCTCCCAGTTCAAAAAAATCATCTGTCTTTCCGATTCTGTCTGTATGGAACGCTTCCTGCCAGATTTCCGCAAGTCTTATCTCTATGTCCGTCACCGGAGGCACATATTCCTTTTCCGGCACGGTAAAATCCGGCGCCGGAAGGTTCTTCCTGTCCGTCTTGCCACTGGGAGTCATGGGCATCTCATCCAGATGCACAAAATAATTGGGAACCATATACTTTGGCAGTTTTTCCGAAAGATGGCGGCG
>CANRJF010000013.1 GCA_947630855.1 uncultured Lachnospiraceae bacterium | reverse complement strand
TAGAGCCTACGGAAGCGTTTCGGAATAACTTAAAGGAAAAAGGATACCACATGTACGCTTATGTGGAAGATGCACTTAAGGATTATGAAAATAAAGTGGATGTCATTACGTCATTTGACGTGATTGAACATGTGGATAATCCACGTACATTTATGGAAGAATGCTATCGGTTATGCAGAAATGGAGGCAGGGTTATTATTGGTACTCCTACTGAACAGCCAGTTATGCGGATGGCATTGGGAGAAGAATATGACAGTTTTTTGTTCTCTACCCAGCATTTATGGATTTTGAACAAAGAGAGCTTGGAACTTTCAGCAAAACTGGCAGGCTTTAATAATATTAAAGTGAAATATCAACAGAGATATGGATTGGGAAATCTTATTTCCTGGCTGAAAAACAAAAAACCCATGGGCAACGTAGCCTGCCCATATATATCTGAAAGCGTAAGTAGAAACTGGATGATAAACAGCGAGGAACGTGGCTTGGCAGATTATATTGTACTATATGCAGAAAAATAAGAAAGATGGATGCAGTAAGTAAAAAATAGAAAGCAAGGTTATATAATGAAAGCATTACAGGTTTTAGACTGTACGCTGCGAGATGGCGCACAGGCAAACGGAGCAAATTTTGGGAAAGAAGCAATAAAAGATATTATTAGCAATCTGACAGAAGCTGGATTAGATATTATTGAATGTGGATTTTTAAAAGAATGTGATTATGAAGAAGGAAAAACGTATTTTCCACAGCCAAGTAGTGCAAGACAGTATATTCCAAATTTAAAAGGTAACTCCATTTATGCAGCATTAATGGATTTTGGCAGATATGATGTTGATAATTTAGAGGAAAATGATGGAACAGTTTTTGATTTAATACGGATAAGTTTTTTTGAAAAAGATGTGCCATATGTAGAGCCATTTATAAAAAAGGTTATGGATAAAGGTTATAAAGTTTCTATTCAACCTATGGATACTTTTTCTTATGGTAAAGAGAACATTACAAAAATTATCGACATAGCAAACCGACTGCATCCAGAAGCATTATCCATGGTGGATACTTATTCTCTGGCAACAAAGGATGATATATCCAGGGTTTACAAAATGTATGAAGCAAATTTGTCTAAAGATATTAAAATTGGTTTTCATTCCCACAATAATCAATTAAATTCTTTTGCATTAGCAGAACATTTTTTGGAACAGAGTTTACCTGAACGGTCTGTTATTGTTGATGCTTCTTTATACGGAATGGGAAGAGGCGGCGGAAATTTAAACACGGAATTATTTGCAGAGTATTTGAATCGCAGGAAGATTAAGTCATATGCTATGAAACCGATTTTGAATATGATAGATATTTATATTTCAGAATTTAAGAAACATTATGAGTGGGGGTATTCCTTGCAAATGATGTATGCCGGTATCTACGGTGTCCATGTATTTACTACAGCTTATTTGGAAAATAAACCCGGCGTTACAAGTTATGATTTAAAATGCATGTTTGAGATGCTTGATGAACACAAGAAAAAGAGATATGACTATGATTATCTGGATAAAATTTATGAAGAGTATATGAAAAGAAAGAATGGTGTTTGAACGTGGGCAAAAAGACAGCAGGAATTATTCCTATCAAAATGCATAATATGAGGCTGCCAGGGAAAAATATAAAACCTTTAGGTGAGGGCAAAGTTTTATGTCAGTATCTGTTTGAGACAATTGCAAATGTCAAGCAGATTGATGAAGTGTATGTTTATTGCAGCGATGAAAGTATACAGCAGTATATGCCTAAAAATCTGCATTTCTTAAAAAGACCAGAATGGCTGGATGGAGATACTGTTAAATCGAAAGATATTCTGCATGAATTTATAAAAGAAATTGATGCAGATATATATGTTTTAATGCATGTGACTCAGCCTTTTTTAACGGCAGCGCACATAGATGAGGTAGTGGAAAAAGTAAAAAATGATGTGTATGATTCTGGTTTTGCTGCCAGAGAAATCAAGGAGTTTGCCTGGTATAAAGGTCATCCTATTAATTATTCACTCAATGATGTGGTACGGACACAGGAATTACAACCTGTTTATGTAGAAGGTGAACTTTATGTTTTTGAAAAAGAAGTATTTACCGATCTAGGTCGTAGAATTGGGAAAAAGCCATATATTCAACCTGTTACATGGGAGGAGAGTATATGTATAGATGATGCGGAAGATTTTCGGATGGCTCAGGCAGCTTTAAAACTTCATCAAAATAAATAATGGATACAAAGAGGCAGAGACATGAAGATTACAGGTACAATAGATTTTGATAAATTGCGGATGATAGCAAATGAAAACAGGAAAAAAGTTCTTGACATGGTTTATTTTGGCGGCTCCGGACATGTTGGCGGAGCGCTTTCAGCAACAGATGTTATTACATATCTGGGAGAATGCGTGATAGATTATGACAGCAAGGAGAGAGATAAATTTCTTTTGTCAAAGGGACATGCTGTACCTGCATTGTATGCTGAACTGCATCATCTGGGGTATATTCAGGATGCTGAACTGTCAACATTTCGGGAGATCAATTCAAGGCTTCAAGGTCATACTAATCTTCTTCATATGCCATTGACGGATATTACAACTGGTTTGTTAGGACAGGGACTTTCATATGGTGTTGGAATGGCTTTTGCTAAAAAGTTGAAAAAAAGCAGGAACACTATTTTTGTTATGACTGGTGATGGCGAAATGCATGAAGGGCAGATTTGGGAAGCATTAATGCAGGCGGGGCATTATAAACTGGATAATCTGGTTTTAATTATTGACCGTAACGGACTGTGTTCCCATCAGCCTGTTGAGAATGTTATAAGCATAGAACCACTTAGGGAACGGCTGGAAGCCTTTGGATGGAATGTAAAAGAAATTAATGGTCACAACATGGAGGAAATTCATTCCTGCGTATCTGGATTAAATGCACAATACGGAAAGCCAAAATGTATTATTTCACATACGGTGAAAGGGAAGGGAATAAGTTTTATGGAGAATAATGGCAAATGGCACAGGAATATTCCCAATAAGGATGAATATGTGGCAGCATGTAAAGAACTAAGTCTGGCCAGGGAGGGAATATGATGAAACAAAATTATTCTTATAGTGTCCCGAAAGATGTAATAGGTCATAGATTGATAGAGTTAGCGAAAGATAATCATAAGATAGTGGTATTATCCAGTGATGTTTCAGTATCTACAAATGTTGAAATGTTTCATAAAGAATTTCCAGAACGTTTTTTTGAACTAGGAATAGCGGAGCAGAGTACAATGAGTGTGGCCGGAGGTTTTGCATCGGAAGGATTTATCCCTGTATATGTTGCACTTGCTATTTTTTCAAACGGAATGACATGGGCGCAGACGCGGCAGGTATGTAATGCGAATTTAAATGTTAAAATTATTGGAACCCATGCGGGGGTTGATGATGGTCAGGACGGTTCGGGACATCATGCTACAGAAGATATTGCGATTTCCAGAGTATTGCCTGGGATGACTGTATTATCGCCATCAGATGAATATGAAGTTGCTGCAGCAATAGATGCCATGATACAGTATGACGGGCCTGTGTATATGAGAGTTGCAAGGGATGAGCAGCCAGTAATTCATAGTAAAATATGCACTTTTACCATAGGCAAAGCGGAAGTGTTAGAAGATATGGGAAATGAATTTGCAATTGTTTTTGAGGGTACTGCACTCAGACAGGCACTGGAAGGTTTTGAATATGCCTGTTCAATGGGTAAGAAAGGGAAATTGGTATCAGTTAGAAGCATCAAACCAATTGATAAGGAATGCATTTTGTATTTGGCAGATTCGGTTAATACAATTGTAGTTGTAGAAAATCATTCTGTATTAGGAGGATTATACAGTACAATTTGTGAATGTCTGGCAGGACAAAAAAACCGGGCGGTAATAAAATCAGTGGGATTTCATGACGAGTTTGCAGAATCTGGCTCTCCAAAAGATATAAAAGAAAAATACGGGTTAAATATTGAGCAGATAGCAAAAATGCTAGGATAAAATGAGGCGAGTATCATTATATGACAATAAAATATCTTGTGATGGATGTGGATGGTACCTTAACAGATGGGAAAATTTATATGGGCATAGAGGGAGAAATTTTTAAAGCATTTGATATTAAGGATGGTTGTGGAATTCATAACATTCTTATCCCTTCTGGAATTGTTCCGGTCATTCTTACCGGGAGAACTTCACCGATTTTAGAAAACCGCTGCAGGGAATTGGGCATTTCAGAAGTATATCAGGGAGTAGAAGTAAAAATAGAAACACTTGATAGGATTCTTACAAAAAATAAGTGTGGATACCATAATGTAGCATATATCGGAGATGATATAAATGATTTGTCCTGTATGGAGTTAATAAAAAATGCTGGTGGAATGATAGGCTGTCCTGTCGATGCGGCAAAGCAGGTAAGAGAAATGGCAGACTTTATAAGCAGCAGAGCCGGAGGGAATGGAGCTGTCAGAGAGTTTATAGAATGGATACTGGAACTGCAGAAATAATTAAAATATGGAGAGGCATAGGAAATTAATATGATTTTTAAAAATTGTCTTGCAGATGTATTTATCAGAGAATTAAGTGGAAGAAAAGTAATATGCTTTGGGGCTGGGGGCACTTTAATAGAACCAGAAAATAATGCAGATATAGGAAAGATAAATGAACTGGAAAAGCATATTGCTTTTTTTGTTGACAACGATAAAAATAAGCATGGTTCAAAATTCAGATATCGGAATAAATGTTTTGAGATAAAAAGTGCAACCGTGTTGGAAGAAATCAATGCAGCAGATTATGTATTGTTAATTACATGTGAATATTTTGTAGAAATATATTACCAGTTAAAGGATATTTGGAATATTAGAAATATGGACTGTTACCTGTTTAAAACGATATCCAGGTCAGCAGATGTTAATTTAGATAATTTTTTTAAAAAAGAAATCGAAAAAACATCATATAAAGAATGGCAGCAGATTCTTTCAAAATTGCATTTAAAAAATATACATAAAGGTCAGCGGTGTTTTATTATTGGAAATGGACCGAGTCTAAAGAGCAAAGATTTAGAACTCTTAAAAAATGAAGTTACTTTTGCTGTAAATCATATTTATCGTATATTTGATCAGACAGATTGGAGACCAACATACTACATTATGATTGATACTGTGCATTATCCCAAGATACATGAGATTATTAACGGTATTGATGCAAAGATGCGTTTTGTGCCTTTTCAAAACGCAGTTTTGGCAGGGAAAGTATACGATAACATTACATACTTTAACCAGGAACTGCATGATACTCATGTAGAAGACAATCGAATTGTTGTGGATAAACCGCTGACGTTTTCAGAGGATATTGAAAAAGGCATATGCTGTAGATATACAGTCTTATATACTGCCTTTCAGCTTGCAGTTTATATGGGATTTTCAGAAATATATTTGCTGGGTGTGGATCATAATTACAGTAATGAAATCCAGGAAGATGGTACTATCATTGAGAATAATGTAAGCAACTATTTTGATGAGAGTATAGCACGGATTACAGGCATTGGAGAAGTTCCATTATATGCTGTGACTGGGGCATACCAAAGAGCAAAAGAGGTGTGTGATAAGAACGGCATCATAGTCAGGAATGCAACCAGAGGTGGAAAGTTAGAAGTTTTTCCGCGAGTAGATTTTGATAATTTGTTTCATTAAGCTTGAAATAAGGAGGACAATATTATAATGAATATTAAAAGAACTCATGATAAATTTTATCTCAATGAGACATATAAAAAGAACCCCAAAGAACAGAGCAAATTTATAGAGAACGAAATACGAAAAGATTTTAATTTGCAAGCCGAAAGTAAATTTGACTTAATAGATATTGGGTGTGAAACAGGCAGCTTTTTATATTATATGTGGAATAAATATAAAAATGCTGAATTATCTGGAATAGATATTATGCCAGAACTGTTGAATAAAGTAAATGATGGAATAGCAGAAAGGAATATAGATACATATTTGATTGATATTTCAGATTGGGATTCTGTTTCAGTAATTAAAAAGCAATGGAAGATCGGTGTTATGTCTGGGGTTTTATCAATATTTGATGATTACAGAACTGTGTTGCTAAATGCGCTATCATTAATAAAAAAAGAAGGCACATTATATGTATTTGGTATTTTCAACCCTAAAAATGTGGATGTATTGATTAAAGCAAAAAAATCGGAGGAAAAGGAAGATGTCTGGGAATCGGGCTGGAATTGTATATCTCAAAAAAGCATTCAGTTATTTTTAGAAGAACATGGATATATATGTGAATTTGTTCCATTTCATTTAAATATAGATATAGAGGAAAATAAAGATGACCCTTTAAGAACTTTTACAATAAAAATGGTTGACAAGGAAAATCTTATCGTAAATGGTATTCAATTAATACATAATTTTGCGTTGTGCAAAATAAAAAGGGAGGGATTTAAATGAGATACTGTAAAAAATGTGTAATGCCAGATACAAGACCAGGAATCACTTTCAATCAGGATGGTATATGCTCTGCCTGCCAGTCTTATGAAAAAAGAAAATTAATTGACTGGGATAAGAGATGGAAAGAATTTGAACAGATTTGTGACAAGTATCGTGGTTCAAACGGTAATGATTATGATTGTGCCATTGCCGTTTCAGGCGGAAAAGATTCCCATTATCAAGTTCATCTATTAAAAAATGTTATGCATATGAATCCAATTCTCTTCTCAGTAGAAGATAATTTCCCCATGACTGAAGCAGGCAGGCATAATATAAAAAATATATCTGAAGAATTTGGCTGCAATATTATAAGCATAAAGCCAGATATGAAGACGCAGAAAAAGCTAATGCGTTATATGTTTGAGACATACGGCAAACCAACATGGTATATTGACAGGCTGATATATACATATCCGCTTATAATGGCATTAAAATTTCATACGCCATTATTAGTTTATGGTGAAAACGTAAGCTATGAATATGGCGGAGTGGACGCCATGGATACATATTCTGCAAAGGATCAAATTAATAATGGAGTTGCCAGCGATATAAGTGACAGCGAACTTATAGAAAACACCGGAATAACACAGAAAGATTTAACACTTACAAAAGCACCTTCTGCCGAAGAATTAAATAAATTAGACCCTATTTATATTTCTTATTTTACACCATGGAATAGCGTGGCAAACTATGAATTTGCAAAAAAACATGGCTTTCACGATTTGACACATGAGTGGAACAGAAGGCATCATGTTGAAAATTTTGATCAGGTAGACAGCAGAGGTTATATCGTTCATTCTTGGATGAAATATCCCAAATTTGGGCATCAATTTGCAACAGATTATGCTTCAAGGTTTATACGTTATGGATTGATTACCCGGGAAGAAGCAGTTAATCTGGTAAAAGAGCACGACCATGCACTGGATCCTCTTAGTGTCAGAGATTTTTGTGAATTTTGTGGTTATACGGAAACAGAGTTTTGGAGCATCGTTGATAAGCTGTATAACAAAGAATTGTTTGAAAAGGATATGTATGGTAATTGGGTGTTAAAACATCCAGTGTGGGAAGATTAATGATATACCCGTGAGCCAAATGATTTGCCAACAGGTATTCTCTGTTTCGAAAAGAATAGCAAATCATTTGGCAAATGTGTATGCTCTGAAGTATAAATATTTCCCGAAAGGTGAGCCGTTATGTTCGACTTAAATAAATTTATATCAGTTTATGTGACACAAAGGCAGGACAGCATGTTTCATGCTGATATCAGCAATAACAGCGCTGATTTACATAATAAGATTGATGGGAAAACCATTTTGGTAATCGGCGGGGCAGGGAGCATAGGCAGTTCATTTATCATGGCAGTTCTGGCATATTTTCCCAAGGCGCTAGTTGTAGTGGATACAAATGAAAATGCACTGACGGAACTTACCCGCAGCCTCAGAAGCTCCAGGGAAATCCACATCCCTGACGATTACGTCACATATCCCATGGACTATTCCTCTGATGTTTTTTCTAAAATGTTCAGAAGAAGAAAAGGATTTGACATTGTTGCCAATTTCTCTGCACATAAGCATGTGCGGAGTGAAAAAGATATCTATTCCATAGAAGCTCTTTTGAATAACAATGTAATCCATGCAAAAAAAATGCTGGATATACTGTGTGAATTCCCGCCGGAAGAGTATTTCTGCGTTTCCACGGATAAAGCTGCAAACCCTGTCAATATTATGGGGGCAAGCAAGAGAATTATGGAAGATTTGATTTTTTCCTATTCTGATAAATTCCCTGTCAAAACAGCCAGATTTGCAAATGTAGCTTTTTCCAACGGCTCGCTTCCGGAAGGATTTCTTAACCGGATGCTGAAACTGCAGCCAATCAGCGCCCCATACGACATAAAAAGATATTTTGTGTCGCCGGAAGAGAGCGGGCAGATATGCATGCTTTCCTGTATGCTGGGGCAGAACAGGGAAATATTTTTCCCAAAACTGGAGAAAGAACAGATGATGTCTTTTGACAGAATTGCAGTAGATTTATTACAGGCAAAAGGCTTTGAACCGTTATACTGTGATTCTGAAGAAGAGGCTGTTTGTAAAATGGAATTTGCCGCCAGGGGAGGCAGGCAGTATCCGGTATATTTTTCAAAATCAGATACATCGGGAGAAAAATCTTTTGAAGAATTTTTTACCAGTACAGAAAAAGTAAATCTTGACAGATTTCTATCATTAGGCGTGATAGAAGAAAAGAGTCCTGTAAACAGGGGACAGATAGAATCATTGGTAGACGGGTTAGAAAGATTGTTTTCAGACTGTGACGTAAAAAAGAGCGATATCGTCTGCAGGATTAAAAAGTATCTTCCTAATTTTGAACACATAGAGACCGGAAAAAATCTGGATGCAAAAATGTAAAGTGAATGAATATCTGGAGCAGTGAAAATGGAGCATTTTATACCTTTGTCGGTTCCTAATTTTGAGGGAAATGAAAGAAAATATGTAAATGAAGCGCTTGATTTGGGCTGGGTTTCTACGGGCGGCGCATATATAGAAAAATTAGAAAGGCAGTTGTCTGAATTTTTAAATACTGAAAATGTCGCAGCCTGCCAGAGCGGGACATCGGCAATTCATTTGTCATTAGTTGAGGCCGGGATTGGTCCGGGAGATGTTGTAATCGTGCCGCCGCTTACATTTATTGCTGCTGTAAACCCGGTAAAATATCAGTGTGCAGAACCTGTATTTATTGACTGTGATGACAGCCTCTGCCTAGACCCTGAAAAATTACGGAAATTCTGTGAACAGGAATGTGAATTCAGCGGCGGAAGCCTTACATACAAAGGAAAAAATGTTAAAGCAGTGATTGTGGTACATGTTTTTGGAAATCTGGCTGATATGGAAAACATTATGGCTGTTGCAGAAAAATATAATCTTAAAGTGATTGAGGACGCAACGGAAGCACTGGGTTCAAAGTATACAGAAGGAATATTAAAAGGAAAATCCGCCGGAACAATCGGAGATTTCGGGGCCTTTTCATTTAACGGAAATAAAATCATTACTACCGGCGGAGGCGGGGCAGTTACTGCCAGAAATCCCAAAAAAACAGACCATATGAGGTATCTTTCCACCCAGGCCAAAAATGACAGCCATTATTATATTCATAATGAAATCGGATACAATTACAGAATGACAAATCTTCAGGCTGCGCTGGGGGCAGCCCAGATGGAAGAACTGCCGGAATTCATTAAACGTAAACAGAAAAATTTTGAACTGTATAAAAAAATGTTTGAAGGCTTTGAACTGGGCAGACTTATGGAGTTTCGGCCCGGGACATCCTCCAATAAATGGTTTTATTCCCTGGTGGTTGACAGGGAAAAAATATCTGCCGGAATGCGTGGGATTATTACAGAACTGGAAAAACGTAAAATCCAGACCCGCACAATCTGGGGGTTAATCAATGAGCAGATACCTTATCTGGGAGAGATTACATATCAGCTGGAAAAAGCCCCTTATTATGCGGACAGAATATTAAACCTCCCCTCCAGTACCAGTATTACGGAAGAAGAAATTGTTTATGTTGTGCAGCAGACGAAGGAAGTTTTGGAGTTATTTGAAAATGGATAAAGAACAAATAGCAATGTTTCTCGGGACATCAGCAATGACAGTAGTTGATGCAATGGAAAAAATTGATAAAAATGCAAAGGGAATCTTGTTTATTGTGGATGAAGGGGAAAATCTGGTTGGAAGCGTAACAGATGGTGATATCCGCAGATGGTTGATAAAAACCGGCAATCTTCATTCTTGTGTTACGGATGCAATGCATTCCTCTCCCGTCTATATTTTTACCAACGAACTTGATACAGCCGAGAAAGTAATGAATCGGGAGGGGATTTCCGTTTTACCTGTTGTGAACAGGGACAAGTCTGTGGTGGATATTCTGTTTTTAACAGGTGACATAAAGAAAAAAGGTTTTAAAATAAAAAGAAATCTATCCGGGGTTCCTGTTGTCATCATGGCAGGGGGAAAAGGAACCAGATTATATCCATATACAAAAATACTGCCGAAACCTTTAATTCCAATTGGTGAAACTCCCATAGTAGAGCGGGTGCTGGACTGTTTTGCCATGTATGGGATTACGAAATATTACATGACAGTCAACTATAAAAAAAATATGATAAAGTCCTATTTTGGGGAAATGGACCCTTGTTACGACATTGAATATATAGAGGAAGACAGGCCGTTGGGCACGGGCGGGAGCATTAAACTTATAAAGGAAGAGTTTGACAGGCCTTTATTTATTGTGAACTGCGATGCCTTAATTCTTGCAGATTATGCAGATATATACCAGTATCATATGGATTCGGGAAACGATATTACTATTGTATCTTCTTTGAAAAATATTGTAATCCCATATGGTGTGCTTCATTTTAAAGAGAATGGCCAGCTTACGGAGATAGAGGAAAAGCCTAAGCTGTCATATTTTATTAATACAGGCATGTACATTATAAAACCTGATATTATTAAAAGAATTCCGGATAATACAATGTTCCACATGACGGATTTGGTCGAGGCTGTCATGAAGGATAAGGGCAACGTGGGACTGTATCCTGTAAGTGAAGATTCTTTTTTAGATATGGGGGAATTTAGTGAAATGCGCCGTATGGAAGAAAAGTTAAACATTGTTTCAGGCTAAACGGATACAAAAGAAGGATATAAAAAAATAGGAGATTTTACAGGCAGTGTTATGAATCGTCCTACTATAATTGAAATAATAATTTTTTAGGAGGAAGGAGAAATTTTCGTTTTGCTGAGAGCAAAATGAAGGACGAATAATGAGAAGGCAACTGATAGATAACACTTTGACTTTCATTAGTGCATTATGTGTATATCAAACTATTAATAGCATATTCAATGATTTTCAGAACTTTGTAGATACCAGAGATTATAGCATTCTAATAAGGATAGTAATTATAATTTCTCTTATGGGGGGAATCATTTACAAGATTTATTATGAAAAAAAATCATTCATTGATGCTTTTGATATGTTAAATAATCTGGCTAAAAATAATAAGTTACACCCTTTGAGAGAAGTAGTTATGGTTGTTAATGACCAATATAAAAAAAGGAATAGTAAATATATAATCAGGAATGCTGCCTTTCATTATACATTACTGGAAGATACTGCTAATACATATGATGTGATATATGAAATTATATTAGATTTTGACAAAATATTTTTTAGTAAAGAAAGTAAAATGATAAGTTTTTACGCCATTTTAGATACAAATTTATCTGTAGAGAAATTGCCTATAAATATTGCATTTAAGGCAGAAAATGAAACATTGAATATGCATTTTAATATCTTGCCAATTTCTGCTACTGTTTTAGGGATAGATCACATTGATCAATTTGCAGGTTTGTACGAAATTTGTTTTCAAATTCCAAAAACTATAATCGATAGATTTAGAAGAAATCAGTTTCATTGTGTAATTTCTTATGTAATAGAAAATAATTTCTCCTTAAAAGATAAGTATGCAAATAATAATTATAATTTTTTTATTTACACTAACAACTATGGAAAAAAGATAGTAAATTGTGACGTGGATATTCTAGTGCCTAAAGACCATAATTTTAGTATTATTTGTCAGCAATTGGGAATAGGAAATAATGTACACAAAATATCAGATTTTATCCAAACAAAGGATGTAATTGTACAAGGCATCGCGTATTCAAATTTTTATACTTCATTTACTCCCCAAAAAAATACTTCCTATTTTTTTGACGTACATAAATTGGAATAAAGACGGTACTCCACAGATAACATATTCTTTTAAAAGGATTTTCTTTTAAATATAAGAGGATTTGTTTAGGTGTGGCAGATAGAAGAAAAGTTATAAATTGTTTTGTGGTAGGATATATGCAAGATATTATTTTAGTTGGTTATGGCGGTCATGCCAAAAGTGTGGCGGACTGCATCGAAAGGCAAAAACAGTATAAAATCGTGGGTTATACCGATTTAAAAAAGCATGATGCCAAGTACCGGTATTTAGGAACAGATGACAGGCTGAAAGAATACTTCATGCAGGGAATCACAAATGCTGCAGTATGTATCGGCTTTTTAGGAAGAGGCTGCATCAGGGAAAGAATATATAAACGTTTAAAAGAGATTGGCTATAAGCTGCCTGTTATTCAAGACCCCTCTGCCATTGTTTCTTCTTCTGCCTGCGTTGGAGAGGGAACGTTTATTGGGAAGCAGACGGTGATAAATGCGGAAGCAAAAATAGGGAAAATGGTTATCATTAATACAATGTCTTTAATTGAACATGAGTGTATTGTGGATGATTTTTCCCACATAGCAGTATCAGCAGTTCTCTGCGGGCAGGTTTGTGTGGGAACATCTGCTTTTATCGGTGCAAATGCAACTATCCTCCAGGGAAGGAACGTAAATGCCCGTCAGATTGTGGCGGCCGGCACAGTGATACGGTAATAAGGAGAGAAATTACATGAAACATGTATGTATTATTGCAGAAGCAGGCGTAAATCATAACGGTGATTTATCTATGGCAGAAAAGATGGTGGATGCAGCAAAGGAAGCCGGTGCAGATTATGTGAAATTTCAGACATTTAAGCCGGAAAATCTGGTATCAAAATATGCTCAAAAAGCAGGGTATCAGAAAAAAACAACAGGTGAAGATGAGACACAGTTACAGATGCTTCAAAAACTAACCCTGACAAATGAAAATTTTATTGAGTTGAAAAAATACTGTGATGAGAAAAGCATTGGCTTTATTTCAACACCTTTTGATATAGAGAGCATTGGTTTTTTGGAAGGTTTTAATATGGACTTCTGGAAAATTCCTTCTGGTGAAGTGACAAACCGTCCCTATCTGGAAGCAATTGGACAAACCGGAAGAAAAGTCATTATGTCTACTGGAATGTGCAGCCTGAAAGAAATCCTGGATGCCACAGAAGTATTGGAAAGCTGCGGGACAAAAGAATTGACACTCCTGCAGTGCAATACCCAGTATCCAACGCCGTATGAGCATGTGAATCTTGCCGCAATGAAAAGCATTGCCCAGGCATCCCATAAAGAAGTAGGATATTCCGACCATACAATGGGAATAGAAATTCCCATCGCCGCTGCTGCAATGGGGGCGGCAGTCATTGAAAAACATTTTACTTTGGATAAAAATCTGCCGGGGCCTGACCATAAGGCAAGCCTTGAACCATGGGAACTTAAAGCTATGGTATCTGCAATCAGGAATGTGGAAAAGGCCATAGGAAACGGCAGAAAGGAACCGTCCCTGTCAGAAACAGAGAATATGGCAGCAGTGCGGAAAAGCATTGTGGCAAGTAAAAATATCAAAAATGGAGAACTGTTCACTCTTGAGAATATCACAACGAAGAGGCCGGGAACCGGAATCAGTCCAATGAGATGGAAGGATGTTATCGGAAAAACTGCTGCAAAAGATTTTTTTGAGGATGAATTGATTGAATGGTGAAATGAACATTTTGGTTATCGGATTAGGTTCCATGGGAAAAAGACGTATCAGATTAATAAAAGAAATAGTTCCCGATTTTAAAATATATGGTGTTGATAATAAAGAGGAACGAAGGAATGAAGCCCACGAACTTTATGGCATCAACTGTATGGAGTCATTAAGTCAGGCAGCAGAAACAGTCAATATCGATACGGCATTTGTCTGCACTTCTCCCCTGTCACACAGTAAAATTATTTCAGAATGTTTAAGCCATAAATGGAATGTTTTTACGGAACTGAATTTAGTGTCAGATGGCTATGAACATAATATAAAGCTGGCAAAAGACAATAATTGTAAGCTGTTTTTATCTTCTACTTTTCTATACCGGGAGGAATTAGCTTACATTCGAAACTGGATAGATAATAATTTTAAATGGAATTATATCTATCATGTCGGCCAGTATCTTCCTGACTGGCATCCGTGGGAAAATTATAAGGATTTTTTTGTCGGTGACAGGCGCACAAATGGCTGCAGGGAACTTATGGCAATTGAGCTGCCCTGGATCATAAAGACATTTGGAAAAATCAGTGATTATCACGTTATTTCAGATAAAATGACCACACTTGATATCAATTATAGAGATAATTATTTCATACAGATTTCTCATGAGAATGGAAATAAAGGCATGTTGGTTATTGATGTAGTGTCCCCTGTGGCTGTAAGAAGGCTGGAGGTCTATGGGGAACGAAAGTATTTTCGCTGGAATGGTACGCCGGACAGTTTATATGAATACGATGCAGAATCTGGTCAATTGAGGAAAGTGGCTCTAAAAGAAGATCAGGAGCACGAGGCAGGTTACAGCGAATTTATTGTTGAAAACGCATACAGGAATGAATTAAAAGAATTTTTTAACGTTGTTATTTCCGGAAAAGAGCCGGTGTATGGATTTGAACAGGATATGGAAACACTTAAGCTGATTGATTCCATGGAAAAACACGCATAAAGTAATATTAGGAGAATTGCTTAACGATGAAAAAGATAGCTGTTGTTACAGGAACAAGAGCCGAGTATGGATTGTTAAAACCAGTGATAGAGAAAGTGAATCAAGATGAAGATTTGCAGTTATGTTTGGTTGTAACAGGGATGCATCTTTCCGGGCAGTATGGCGATACATTCCATGAAATAGAAAAAGATGGATTCTGTATTGATTATAAAGTGGAAATGAATCTGGATGACAATACACCCTATGGCATTAGCTGTGCAATAGGGCAGGAAATGGCAGGCATGGCAGAAGTATTCGAAAAAGAAAGACCGGAACTTATTATTCTTCTGGGAGACAGATTTGAGATAGAATCAGCGGCAATTGCCGCGTTGATTTTTAATATTCCCATTGCCCATATACACGGAGGGGAGCTGACAGAAGGTTTAATAGATGATGGAATCCGCCATTCTGTGACAAAAATGAGTATGCTGCATTTTACATCTACTCTTGAATATGCGAAAAGGGTAATTCAAATGGGAGAAGAGCCAGAGAGAGTATTTTATGTCGGGGCTTTAGGCACGGAAAATATAAAGAAACTGGATTTATATTCCAGGGAAGAGCTTAGTGAGAAGTTTGGCAGGTGTTTTGAACAACCCTATTTCATGATAACATACCATCCGGTTACGTTAGAGCAGGGATTGGCACAAGAGCAGTTTACCAATCTGCTGGAAGCTCTTTCAAATCTGGAAGGGTATGTATTTATTTTCACATATGCCAATGCAGACCCAGAGGGAATGATTATCAATGGAATCATAGAGAAATACATAAAAAAATTTCCGGATAAGGCATACGCTTTTGTTTCCATGGGACAAGTGGGGTATTTAAGTGCATTGAAGTACTGCGATGCTGTTGTGGGAAACTCATCCAGCGGAATTATCGAGGCCCCTTCTTTTCATGTTCCTACAATAAATATAGGAAACAGACAGGCAGGCCGTGTGATGGGAGATACGGTGGTGAACTGTGGAAATTCCAGGGAGGAAATTGAAAGAGCATTCTCTGCTGCGCTGAGCCGGGAATTTATGCTTCACTGCAGGAAAGCAGAAAATCCTTATGATAGAGAGGGTACATCAGATGCTATTATAGGAGAAATTAAAAAGTTTTTGGAAAAAGGAAGCAGGCTTGAAAAAAAGTTTTATGATATAAGTTTTGATATGGAGGAATAAGTTTGAGAATTCTTTTTATTGGATGCGTGCAGTCTTCCTATATTTTGTTAGACAAATTACTGGAAGTTCATGCAGATATAGCGGGTGTGATTACCAAAAGTCAATCTGCTTTTCATTCTGACTTTAAAGATCTTGCGCCTTTGTGTGAGGAGAAGGGAATTAAATATCAATATGTTAAAAATGTGAATGATGAGGAGAGCATTCGTTTTATCAGAAAAATTCATGCAGATGTAGGATTTTGTTTTGGATGGTCACAATTAATCCAGAAAAATATAATAGATGAATTTCCCAAAGGAATGATTGGATTTCATCCGGCAGAACTGCCATACAATAGGGGAAGACATCCAATTGTGTGGGCATTAGCTCTTGGACTTAAGAATACTGCATCTACATTTTTTAAAATAGATAAAAATGCGGATACAGGGGATATTTTGTTACAGAGAAGTATAAAAATCTCATATGAAGATGATGCAAATACTTTATATAGTAAAATAATGGAGGTTGCCAGAGAACAAGTGGAGGAACTGGTAAGAGGTTTAGAATGTGATTCCCTTGTTACTAAGCGTCAGTCTTCAAATAAGGGGAATGCATGGAGAAAACGAGGGATAGATGATGGGAAAATAGATTTCCGGATGTCTGGCAGGTCAATTTACAATTTAGTCAGAAGTCTCACAAGACCATATCCGGGAGCACATATAGAGTTTGATGGCAGAGAGTATAAGGTCTGGAAGGTCTGCGAGATAGAAAGAGATGGATTTGAAAATATAGAGCCAGGAAAAATCATAGAAGTTTACCAAGACGGAAGTTTTGATGTAAAGACAGGGGATAATGTTATTCGGGTTTTAGAATGTGATGCAATAGATATTAAGAAGGGAGAATATTTTCTGCCATGAAAATAGTAGTAGTATCACCCCATCAGGACGATGAAACATTGGGGGCAGGAGGGACGTTGCTGCGATTAAAAAAAGAAGGGCATCAGATTTACTGGCTGAATATCACGGCTGTTAGCAAAGATGCGGGATGGGATACAGATTTTGTTAATAAACGGAAACGTCAGGTAAACCGTGTTGTAGAGGCATTTGGATTTGATGATATACTTAACTTGAATTTTCCACCGGCTACTTTAGGAAATAAGACTTCACAACGGGAAGTGCTGGATGGAATAAATAATTTTTTTGCCAAAGTTACACCAGAGTGGATAATTCTTCCAGATTATAATGATATACATTCAGACCATAGGGTTGTCTATGACTGTGCTATTTCATGTTCAAAAATTTTCAGGCATCCTTCCATAAAAACAATTACAACTATGGAGATATTATCAGAGACAGATTATGGAAAACCAGAGGGGTATTTTGTTCCAAATCTGTTTGTGGATGTCAGTGATTTTTTAGAAAAAAAATTAGAAATTTTGCAATTATATGATACGGAAATTGCTAAACCTCCATTTCCCAGAAGCCTGGAGGCTACAAAGGCACTTGCACTAGCCAGAGGGGCAGCATCCGGTGTGAAATATGCAGAAGGATTTCGAATAATTAAAATGGTGATATAGACAGCATTTGTATTTTAAATGGAATGATATTATATGTAAGTTAAAATCAAAAAGAGGATATACATAATGTGAAAGGGTGTTTTGGAAATATGAAAGAATTAAGTGTGTGTTTTGTTGGCATTGGTTCCATTGCAAAACGCCACATACGCAATTTAAAGAAAATATGCGCTAAAAGAAGTATAACCTTGAAAATAGATTCCCTGAGACATATGGCTCATGATGACAATGATAAATATGGTTTTAGTCATATTTATACAGATTACAGCCAGATAAAAACGATATACGATATTATATTTATAACAAATCCAACGGAGTATCATTTAGATGCACTGGATAACTTAACACATTTCGCCAGAAATTTTTTTATTGAAAAGCCTGTTTGTTCAGTTTCCCAGTTAAATCAGATTCAGACTTTAAAGCAAAAAGAGAATGCGGTTTATTACGTGGCATGTCCTTTGAGGTACAATGCGGTAATTCAGTATATAAAAGAAAATGTACATACAGATGATATTTTTTGTGTGAGAAGTATTTCTTCCAGTTATCTTCCGGACTGGAGACCGGGAACAGATTACAGAGAATCATACAGTGCCCATAAGTCCATGGGAGGTGGGGTCAGCATAGATTTAATCCATGAGTGGGATTATTTGACGTATCTTTTTGGAAATCCACAAAAAGTAAATTATATGTCAGGAAAAAAGTCCGATTTAGAAATAGACAGTGATGATTATGCAGTTTATATGGCTGATTATGGAGACAAAATTGTGGAACTGCATTTGGATTATTTTGGGAGAAAAACCATTCGGGAAATATTAATATTTACAAAAGATGAAACAATTCTTGGTGATATTGCCAATAGCAGGCTCACCTATTTGAAGTCAGGAAAACAGTTGGATTTTAAGGAAGAAAGAGATGATTATCAGATTCGGGAATTAGAACATTTTCTGGATATGATAAGCAAAGATGCAGAAAATGACAGCAGTATTGAACATGCAGCCAGAGTCCTGCAATTAACACAGGGGGTAATAGATTGACATGAGAATTTTATTTACAATATGCGGAAGGGCTGGTTCAAAGGGCATTAAAAATAAAAATATCAGAAGTTTTGTGGGAAAACCATTGCCTTATTATTCGGTTTCTGCAATCGACCTTTTCTTAAAAAAAACAGAAACAGAGATTGATTATGATATTGTAGTCAATACAGACAGTATGGAATTAATGGAAATGATGGAAAAAAATCCTCTTCGGAAAGTAGAGATAATAAAACGGAAGCCGGAACTTTGTGATGATGTTACTGGAAAGATTGAAGTTATCAGGGACTGCTTTTTTCAAATGAAAAACCGGATGGGAAAAGGTTATGATATGGTTGTAGATTTAGATATTACATCTCCTTTAAGAACGGTAGATGATATAGAAAAATTGATAAAAAAGCACTTGGAAACAAATGCAGATGTGACCACTTCCGTTACAATTGCAAGGAGAAATCCTTATTTTAATCAGGTAAAAAAGACGGAGCATGGGTTTAAACGGGTGGTAGAATCCGACTTTACATCAAGACAGCAGGCACCGGAAGTTTTTGATATGAATGCCTCTCTTTATGCATATTCTCCTGAATATTTAATGACTGGAAAAGGGGTTTTGGACGGATACTGTGAATGTATTGAGATGAAAGATACCGGGGTACTGGATTTGGATTATGAAGATGATTTTGCCCTGATGGAAGTGATAGCAGGATATTTGTTTGAAACAGATGAAAGTTATAGGGAAGTTAAATGTAATATTTAGATTTAAGTTTGTAGAAACAATAAATACCACAAAACAGAAGTGAGGCAGAAAAGAGAAATATCTTTTCTGCTTTTTCTTCTATACTCTATCAATGCAATAGCAGAATATGTGTCAAGTGCCAGGGCATTTTTATATTATTGACTTTCATAAACAAAGAGGTTATGATAATTTTAGTATTAAATTTTTGAGAGTGCAGGTGATGGATATTAAAATAGCAGTTTTGTCAGATATTCACGGAAACAGGGAGGCCCTTGTTAGTATAGTGGATTCGTTGAAAAATGAAAACATAGAGGGAATGGTTTGTCTGGGTGATTTGATTGATTACGGCATGCATTCTAATGAAGTGATAGAAATCATGCAACAATTAAAATATCCTTTACTATGTAACATATGGGGTAATCATGAGCAGGCAATTATAGAAGAAAATTATAGCAGATTTTCATCAGAGCGGGGCAGAGAATGTGCCAGGTATACCCGGTCTGCATTAAATCAGAAGAGCTGGGATTATATTATAAAGATACAACAGAATACAGGAATATCGGAGTTTTTGATAGGAGAAAAAAGGAGTTTAGCTATTCATGGAAGTCTGGAGGATACATATTGGAAAGCGATTTATCCTGGAGAAAATTCAACAAAATATCAACAGTATGATTATGTGTTTTCCGGACATTCCCATTTGCCTCACTGTTTTGAAGTATTTTATCCGGTGGATAATCCTAAGATGCGTAATAAGAAGAAAACAGTTTTTATAAATCCAGGTTCTGTTGGGCAGCCAAGAAATTTAAATCCTATGGCTCAATATTGTATCTTAGATACAAATACAGAACAGATTGATATGAGGAAAATTTATTATAATATTGAGAAGGAACAGGAGGCATACCACGGATATGTAAATGATTTCTATAAAGAACGTTTAACATTAGGAGTGTAAGAAAATATTAAATGTCGTGCAAGGAACTGACAATATAAAGACATAGAAAGAGTGATAGAGATGAAAAATTTAGAAGAACGCTTACAGCTTGTAAAAGAACATATTGAAAAGAATCAAATTACTGTCATGATTATGGGATTGGGAAGTGTAGGGACATACCTTCTTGATTTTCTCGTGAGCAGAAATGACGAGTCGATAAAAATTGTTGTGGTAGGCCGAAATGCCCAAAAGATGGAGAATAGTGTAAATATAGTTAAAATCAGCGCATTGATACGTCACTTAAATCGTTCCCAGATTGTGATAGAAAGCGGTGTTGATTTTAACAATATAGAGCAGCTTGCGCTTTGTATCAGGAAATACAAGCCGGATTTTATTGTAAATTCCAGCAGAGTCTATTCAGGCTTGAAATATGGTACAATTTCATGGAAAAATCTGCGGGCATATGGAATATGGGCTCCTTTGGCGGTTAAGTATATTAAAAACATTATGGCGGCGTGTGAAATTGCAGATATGTGTGGAATTGTTATTAATACTTCTTATTCTGATGCAGTGATTCCATGGATGAAAACTGCAGGAAAGCCATATCCTGACTTCGGCAGCGGAAATATGAACCATTTGATTCCCCGTATTAAATATGCAATTGCAGATTTGAAGAAGATTGAAGATTTCTGGAATGTGGATGTGATGTTTGCAACATCGCATTTTCATGATGTGGTGATTAGCAAAGAGGGTCAGACAGAAGGGATGCCGCAGCTTTTAAAGGTTTATTATAAAGGAGAAGAACTTTCGGTTGAGCAAAATGAAATTTTTAGAAGATGCAGCATTGCAATGCCCACAGATGAGAAACGAAATATGATGAATGCTTCCAGCAATTACGATATTATTACGTCTGTTATTGATTGTGTTAGAAGGAGAGAAAGCAGAAGAATATTTTCTCCAGGCGCATTGGGAGAGATTGGTGGTTATCCGGTACAAATTGATGCCACCGGAGATAAGCTTAGGAGTTATATCGACACGTCTGTATTTACTTTGGAAGAAATGCGTGAAGCAAACCGCAAGTCGATTGCTCTGGATGGAGTTGAAAATGTTGAGAATGGAGAGTTGACATATACAAGTCATCTTGTGCAGAAGGTTTCAGATGCATTTAATGTAACTATTCCAAAGTGCGTTCATTTTGAAGAAATTGACGATGTGGCAAAGTATATTATTGATAATATCATTATTCCTCAGCAGAGATAGAATTTTATAAACTGGCAATATCATACATGACAGACAAAAGCCAGAGAACTAGAGGAGGAATTGCTGCAATGAAATTATTTAATTCATATCTGGAAGATGAAGTGAGGGAAGGGTATTTTGTGCCAAGTATTATGAAGCGTGCCTGGGCAGCGGAATTAGAGGTTTTAAGTGAAGTGGATAAGCTTTGCCGGCGACATGGAATCACTTATTTTGCACATTGGGGCACTTTGTTGGGGGCAGTGCGCCACCATGGGTTTATTCCCTGGGATGATGATATTGATATTTCGATGCTTCGGAAGGATTTTGAGCATTTTTTACAGGTAAAGGATGAACTGCCGGCGGACTATGATGTGATTAATTATAAAGCGCACCAAAACTGCTGGAATTTTTTAGCTAATGTTGTGGCAAAACCTCAAATATGTTTTGAAGAGGAACATTTAAAAAAGTATAACGGATTCCCTTATATAGCAGGAATTGATATTTTTATACTGGATTATATTGCAGCAGATCTGGAAGAGGAAAAATTAAGACAAACGGCTGCAAAATATGTGCTTGCAGCGGCAGATGCCATTGGCACACCAGATATGCAGGGAGATAACCTTCGTGACCATATATCTCGTATTGAAGAATTATGCCATGTGACAATTGATTATCGTCAGGAAGAGGCAACATTAAAAATGCAGCTTTATCAGTTGGTAGAAGCGCTGTTTGCAATGTTTAAAGAAAATGAATCTCAGATGGTGGCAGAAATGATGCCTTATGGAATAGAAGGAAGATTGTGGATGCCGAAAGATTGGTTTTTAGAATGTACGTATCTTCCTTTTGAAAATACATTTGTGCCTGTACCGGCTGAATACCATAATGTGCTGTGTGAACAATATGGGGATTATATGCGTCCTGTTTTAAGTTCGGCAAGTCATCAATATCCCTTTTTTCATAAATCGAGAAAACAGTTGGAGGAGGTATTGGATTTTGAGATACCTGGATTTCGGTTTAAAGAAGAAATGATGAACAGACAAAAGCCTAAAAGAGAAGGGAGCCTGAAATATATTGCTAATGAGACGCAGCAGGAATTTAAAAAGGTTTTGATTGGCTTGCAGGAGAATTTTATAAGTGAAAATATGGAAGATATGCTCATTCACACACAGCAGTCAGCCATAGAACTTGGGACATTAATAGAAGATGCGAAGGGCAGTGGATTAAAGACTATATCATACTTAGAGCAGTATTGTGAGTTAGTATATGAGATTTATGAAGCATTAGGTACAGGAAAAGCAGATGTGGCTGTGTTGGCAGGTCGAATGGAAGAACTTTTGGGATATATCAGTGATAGTTTGTATTTGGAGGTTACCGGAAGAAAAGAAATTGTTTTTCTGCCATATAAGGCCAGCCATTGGAATACATTGGAAGAAGTATATGAAAAATTTGCTGCAGATATGAACTGTGATGTGTATGTTATTCCAATTCCTTATTATGACAAGGACTATCTTGGAAATTTTACACAGATTCATGATGAATCAAAAATGTTTCCCTCTCATATTCCTGTCACATCTTATCAATCATTTGATTTTGCGCTTCATTGTCCTGATTGTATCATTATACAGAATCCATATGATGAATACAATTTGGCTGTAAGTGTGGAAAATTGTTTTTACAGCAGGGTTTTGCAGGATTATACAGAATGTTTGATTTATATTCCTTATTTTGTACTGAATGAGTTTCATAAAGAAGACAGGGCATATTCTTTGATGCAGTATTATTGTAATGTGCCGGGGCTTGCGTATGCGGACAAAGTCTATGTCCAGTCAGCCAATATGCAAAAACTGTATATTGAAAAACTTGTAGAATATACGGGAGAAAAAACCAGAAAGATATGGGAAGGGAAAATTTTTAGTAAGGATAACTGAACATTCATTACCCTCCCATAGGAGATGGAGAGAACGGGGTAAGCAGTAGCGCTGCTAAGAAAGAAGATTTAGTTCAGGAATTGCATCTATTGTTGAGCATTGCAGAATAAGGTTTTTTTGTTTGCAGTCCATAAATATGCACCTTGATATCTGCATTGGCAAGAGTACGCAAGGAATCAATTTGTGATTCAAAAATAATAATTTTATTCATAGTAAATTCACCTGTTCAACTGTGTATCTTTTGGATGCACATTTTTCAAAAAATAATTGATTTCTATGATGGAAAGACGTATTATGTTAATGGTTAGGTTAATGGATGTTTTTGAGTTATGTAGCATCAGGAAGGATTAATATGTCTATTAAAATATATACAATGACCCATAAAAAATTTTGGGAACCTGAGGATAAAACTCTCTATGTTCCATTACATGTAGGAAGAGAGAATAGTGAAGAATTAGGTTATCTGGGAGATAATACAGGGGAGAATATTTCTGATAAAAATTCTTTATTTGGAGAATTGACAGGAGTATATTGGATTTGGAAAAACGATAAAGATTCGGATTATATAGGCATTTGTCATTACAGGCGTTTTTTTGTAGATGGGAGAACTCGCCAGCTCTTGACAAAAGAGCAGTATGAAGTATTGCTGCAGCAGTATGATGTTATTGTGTCAAATGCAGTAGAAGCTGAGGGGACAAATGAAGAAAAGTACAGTCAGGCGCATAATGTGCAAGACTTGTATGCAGTGGGTCGGGCAATTCAAAAGTTATATCCCAAAGATTTTCCAGTCTTTCAGGAGGCAATTCATCAGTCAAAAGGTTATTATGGTAATCTTATGGTGACAGGAAGAGAACTTTTTATGGAATATTCCGAGTGGCTGTTTTCTATATTCGAGGAAGCAGGGAAAGAAATTGACGTAAGCTCTTATGATTTGTACCATAAACGGGTATATGGTTTCTTGTCAGAACAACTGTTGTTGGTATGGATTCTTTGCAGGGGATTAAAAGCATATGAATGTCCTGTTAGTGTCACTGCGGAAAAGGCGGAAACAGTTGAATTGAAGCTGGCGATTACCCAGTTGGTAAGGCAGGGAAGCATTGCCCAGGCGAGGGAATTATATTATGAATTGCTAAAGATTCGTCCGGATGTCAGGCTGGAGTTATCTGATGTAAAGCAGGAATTGCCCATTATCGAACAATTGCTTTATATTATGCAGGAGGAAGAAAAATGTGGATGTTCTTTTTTACAAGATTTTTCACAGGAGATACCGGAGTTGATTTGTCATTATCGTAAAGTTTTGGAAATATTATATCATTGCGGAGATTCAAAAATGAAAGAAAGTGAGTGGCAATATCTTCAGAAAACGAAAGTGTCTGATATTATGATTCAGGTAATATATCTTAATAATAAATTTGATAAAAAGCAGAAGGAAAAGATTGAGAAGTTATTATAAAGAAAATGTAAAAATGTCCGATATATGTAATAGTGTTGTTGCTTTAAAGAAAGGTAAGGTATATCATGGAAGATAACAGAGCAGAAGGAAGTAACAGCATAGTTGTATGGAAAGGAATAAGCAGAGAGTGAGAGCTTTCTGCTTATTTTTAGATGATGAAAGGACAATATTTTAACAAGTGGTAAGAATAAATTGTAGGTTAAAAGAAAGACAGAAAGATGAAGAAATTTTTTATCAGGCAGAAAAATATGGCCTTGATTTAAGTGAATGTGAGGAAATTATATGCCTACGACCAAAAAATTCTGGTATTTTAGTGGCAAGTTCTGTAGAAAATCTTTGGAGTGAAGTATGCGAAGAGTGCTATTTGCTTTCCAGATACAAGGATATATTGTTAAAGTGGGATAAATTCAATTTTTTGGTAGAGAGTGTCCTGGAAAAATCAGACGTCTGTAATCGAAAGCAGGAAGCTATCCAACTGATGGAGCGAATGCTTTTGCGCAAGGAAGAGTATTTGTGGATAGAAGAGGCGGGTTGTCCTATTTTGCTTTATAAAGGGAAGGATACCTGCTATAATGTTTTAAACCTTTTTGCAGAGCAGATGGGAGATGCTTTTTTGCGGGCAGGGCAGGAAGTGGAATATTTTGATGTGGAAAAGGAAGGCATCCAGGGCATGGGCAGGCTTCTTGGACGGCATTTTAGGGCAGTCATCGGTATGCAGACAAACCTTTTTTCAGTGAAAATGGAAGATGGAACATTTGTACATGATTATATCAAAGGTCCTAAATTTGATATTGTTTTTGACCATCCTGTTTGGGTAAAGTTTTTCATAGAACAGTCTCCGGAAAATTTTTATATTGTTACTCATGATATAAATTATGTCAATTTTATTCAGCGTTATTTTGGGAAAAAAACATATTGGATGCCATTAGCGGGACAGATTCCAAAGACGCAGGTTTTGTCTAATATTTATGATATCACTTTTGTAGGGTCTTATGTGCCATACTGGGAAGAAGTATTATTAATTCATGCCATGCCCAGAGAGATTCGTTTTATTGCTAACAGATTTCTTCTGGCTTTGCGTAAAAATACAAATCTTACGGCCGAAGAGGCACTTTATCAGGTATATAGACAGTCTGGCTATGTACCGTCAGATGAAAAATTTCTGGAAATGCTTAGAGAATTGCGGAGAGCATATGCCTGTGCAATACATTATTTTCGATCGCGTACAATTCAGGTATTATTGGAAGCGGGGATTGTCATAGATGTTTTTGGAAGTTCCTGGAGTGCAAGTCCGTTGTGCAGGTATGAAAACTTAAGAATCCATCCTGATATTACATATGAAGAAAGCATTAAAGTGTGGCAGCAGTCTAAGTTATCCTTAAATAGTATGTCCTGGCATAAAGGGGGATTTACAGAGCGTATGGCGAATATTATGCTTTGCGGGACTGTTTTGGTTACAGAGGATACATCTTTTCTGAAAGGAAGGTATACACTAGGAAAAGATATTCTTGTATATCGTTTAGATGAATTGGATAAGCTTCCGGATTTGATAAAATTTTATCTGGCTGATGAAACTGCCAGAAAGGAAATAGCGGAAAATGGCAGGAAAAAGGCGCGTGAATTTGCTACATGGGATGTTAGGGCAGAAGAGTTTATAAATAAATTTTTAGAGTCAAAATTATCTTCTAAGGATTAATTCGGATAAACAGTATGAGGATAAAAAAGAGAATGACAAAATAAGATAAAGCGTCTTTTTCGTCTCACTATACAGACTAACCCTGTGAGATGGAGAAATTACAAAAGAAATGAAAAACAGGGTTTACATAAGGAGATATATGTTATGAAGATTATCTATATGCAGGAAAATGAGAAAGATAAAAATGATGTTTTTTTTTATACATTATTCCATAAAGAGGAAACAGAGAATGATTTTTATATACCGACTATAATTTTAGAGAAGACAGGTGGGGTGAATTGCAGATTAAAAGGTGGACAAGTTTTTGAGTTGATACTTCGGGTTGCTGAACAATTTGCTGTTAATATGGAGGAATATAATGGAGAATTATTAGAGGGAGAATATAAAAGAATTGATTATAAAGAGTCAGAGTCTATATGGGATGATATATGTACGGACTGCTATATTGTGGGATGTTATAAAGAGGAACTTTTAAAGCAACAGGTTTTTGATACGGTTATTGAAGATATTTTACAGAAGGCAGCATCTTATAAATGTCAGGAAGCTGCGATAAGCTTTTTGGAGAGAATGTTGGTCAGGGATGAAAACTATTTGTGGATAAAAGAGGCAACGTGTCCTATTTTGATTTATAAAGGGGAGGATATTTGCTATAATATATTAAATATACTTGCAGAACAACTGGGAGATGCATTCCGTAAAATGGGTCAGCCAGTAGAATATTTTGATTCAGAAAAGGAAGATGTAAAAGAACTAGTGCATTTTATGGGACGGCATTTTAGGGCAGTAATTGGTATGCAGACAAATCTTTTTTCTGTTAAGATGAAAGATGGAACATATTTACATGATTATATAAAAGGACCTAAATTTGATATTATTTTTGACCATCCTATTTGGCAAAAGGATTTTATTGAAAATTCTCCAGATAATTTTAGTATTATTACTCATGATGTGAATTATGTCAATTTTATTCAGCGGTATTTTTTTAAAGAGGCATATTGGATGCCGTTAGCAGGAAAGGTGCAGGAGATTTGCGAGATGCCTTTTCTTTATGATATATCTTTTGTAGGAACTTATGAGCCATATTGGATTGGAGCGCAGCAGATTCATGCATTACCTAGGGATATTCGTTTTATTGCCAATAGATTGCTTTTAGTTTTACGTAAAAATACAAATCTTACAGTAGAAGAAGCGCTTCATCAAGTATGCGAAGGTCTTGGATATATGTTGTCAGATGAAGAATTTTTGAAAATGCTAATACAATTACGAAGGGTATATATATGTGCAATGCATTATTTTCGGCATCGTACAGTTCAAGTATTGTTAGAAGCAGGAATAGTTGTGGATGTTTTTGGAAATTCATGGTGCGTAAGTCCATTGTGTAGATATCCAAATTTAAGAATTCATTCAGATATTACATATGAAGAAAGTATCGGTGTATGGCAGCAGTCTAAGCTGTCCTTAAATAGTATGTCTTGGCACAAAGGCGGTTTTACAGAGCGTATGGCGAATATTATGCTTTGTGGGACTGTTTTGGTCACGGAAGACACAACTGCATTAAAAGGCAAATATATACCAGGAGAAGACATAATTGTATATAGCTTGGATGAATTGGATAAGCTTCCGGACTTGATAAAATTTTATCTGGCCGATGAATCTGCAAGAAAGGAAATGGCGGAAAACGGCAGGAAAAAGGCTTGTCAAAACGAAACATGGGATTCCAGAGTGAAGGATTTTTATAGGCTATTTGAGGAAAAATAAAATGGATAGAATAAATATTGCCATTGCGTTAAATAGAAATGTATTGCAGCCAACATATGTGATGATACGTTCTCTTGTTAAAAATAATGATTCTCATCAGATATATGTGTATGTTCTATATAGTGAATTGAATGAGGACGACTGCCTTTTTTTGCAGGATGCGCTGATGCGTGGAAGCAAGGGGGAGCATCGTATGAATTTTATAAAGATTGACGCTGCAAAAATCTCTGACTTACCCCATACTTCATATTGGCCGTTGGAAATATACTATCGGCTTATGCTGCCGGAGTTGTTAGGTGATGAGATTGACAGAATTTTATATTTGGATACGGATACTATTGTAAATAAGGATATATTAGACTTTTATAATATAAATTTTGATAGCAGTCTATTGGTTGCAACAAGAGAGGTAGGTTTTAATGAGAGATTTGCAATATCTGACCCAGCGGCACAGAAGTGGATTGCTTTTTTTAAAGAACTTGTAGAAGATGGAATGACCTATTTTTGTTCTGGAATTTTATTAATGAATCTTGCCAGGCTTAAAGAGCAATATTCTTTTCAAAAATATATAGATATTTTTTGTTCAATTTCTGACAGGCTTGCATTTCCAGACCAGGATTTGTTGAATTATGCGCATTATAAGCAGGTGAAATTTGTTGATGAATGGAAATATGGTTTATTGGTAGATAAGGCTCATGAAATGGGCATGACCTATGAAGATGTACGCACGAATACATTTATTTTGCATTTTGCAGGCTATTCAAAGCCCTGGAATGTAAATTTAGTGCAGTATGATATTGGCAAAATATGGTGGGAATATGCAAAAGATACACCTTTTTATTGGAATCTTTTGGAAAAAGTAGTTTACCAATCCATGGAAAGCCATCTTGTTGAGGAAAAATTGCAGGAACTTATGATAGAAAATGATAAATTGAAAGAACTGTTGAACAATTGTCAGGCTGTAATTCAAAAACTTTCCTCTGGTTCTTAAAAAATATTTTGTAGCTAAAATGAAGGAGTTTTAAAATATGAAAATACTTTTCTTGGATGCACCGGCATTTGCAAAGCAGGATATGATAGATGCCTTTATGGAATGCGGAATGGAATGTGACCTTTTTTTGCATGAAGCATATAAAGAGCGTTTTAATCTAGATTACGAAAATGCTTTTGACAGAAAGGTTGAAGCTGCTAGATACGAATTTGTATTTTCTTTTAATTATTATCCGATTCTTTCCAAGTGCTGTCAAAAACATAATTTGAAATATGTTTCCTACGTCTATGACAGTCCTTTGGTAGCATTGTATTCCTGTACAATTATCAATCCTTGTAATTATGTATTTATATTTGACAAGACCACATATTCCAGGTTAAAAAATGAAGGAATTATGACAGTCCATTATCTTCCCCTGGCAGCAAATGTAAAGCGATTGCTTTCTATAACCTGCCCCAGGAATGTAGAGAAACAATTAAAAGCAGATATTTCTTTTGTGGGTTCCCTTTACAATGAAGAACATAATTTATATGAGTGCCTTACAGGTATTACAGATTATACCAGAGGATATCTGGAAGGTTTGATGGCTGCGCAGAAAGAATTGTACGGTTGTTTTATATTGGAGGAACTTTTGTCACCGGAAATCATTGCAGATATGCAGAAAGCTGTACCCTATTCACCTATGTCTGATGGAGTGGAGAATCCTGCTTATGTGTATGCGAACTATTTTCTTGCCAGAAAACTAACTTCTGATGAGAGAATTTCTCTTTTGAAACTGATATCGGAACATTTTACATTAAAATTATATACCCATAAGCAGTCTGAATTATTACCCAGGGCTCATTTTGCAGGGGCGGTAGATTATTATAATAGTATGCCATTAGTATTTAAAAACAGCAAGATTAATCTGAACATTTCTCTGAGAAGCATCCAGTCAGGAATTCCCCTTCGGGGCATGGATATTATGGGGGCAGGTGGATTTTTGCTTACCAATTTTCAGGCTGATTTTTTAGATTATTTTACCCCTGGGGAAGATTTTGATTATTATGAAAGTGAAGAAGACTGCATTTCGAAAATAGGTTATTATTTATCTCATGAGACAGAACGCAGGCAGATTGCTGCAAATGCTTTGGGTAAGATGAAGGAGAATCATACATTTGTTCACCGGGTAAAAGAAATTTTAAATGTTATTAATTATTAAGAATAGGTATCCAAAATGGATGGCTTAAATAATTATCATAATAATGTAAGAAATCTATGAAAGAATATTGTTGTGGGGATTATGAGAATAAAAAATGAGAATGACATGTTTATCTATTTTGAAGTTATAAAAGAACTTGAACCAAAAAATATTCTTGATGCGGGAATGTTTTTAAAACGAATTGGAAATGTATCCAGACAGGTAATGAATCAGAAAATTCCAAAAGAAATATGCCTGGATGGGATTGATTTCTTCCCGGAAGTATGTTTTCCTGTCTGGAAAAATGTATATGACCGAATCATTACACCCCAGGATTTTATGACTGGCTGTGGCAGTGAGAAATACTGTCTTGGGATAGTATTGGGAAGTGACGGCTTAGAAAAGGATTCTGATTTAGAGAATGTTTTTAAGAAAATGGGAAGTTGCTGTGAGTATCTTTTTTATGATTGTCAGATGGTTTCTTTTATGAAAGATGTCAGAGATAAAATGGTGCGGGATATAAGAATAGGACAAGATATTTATTATTTTATGGATAATCATATTTAAAAGAAAGGCGCCGGATATTAATGAATACCAGAATGTATGTAATGACTCATAAAAAAATAGCAGAGCTTCCGGATGATATTTATCAGCCTCTTCATGTAGGAAAGGCAGGGGGAGAAAGTCTTGGATATGCAGGTGATGATACAGGGGACAATATATCTGCTAAAAATCCATATTATTGTGAACTGACAGGCATGTATTGGCTTTGGAAAAATATAAATTGTGAGGTGATTGGTATCTGCCATTATCGACGTTTTTTTCTACGGGATGGCAGCTTGTTAAACAAAGAAACCATAGAGAGGTTGATAGGACAATATCCCATTATCATTCCAAACAGCAGATGCGTGAAGGATGCAAATGTTTATCAGCACTATGCAAAGCGTCATTATGCAAAAGACTTGGATTTATGCAGGGAAGTGATTGAGAAAAAATATCCTGTTTATGTTGCTGCTTTTGACTATGCTATGGATACAATTCTTGTATCTACGGGCAATATGTGGATTACCAGGAAAGATATTTATGACAGGTATTGCCAGTGGCTTTTTGATATTCTTTTTGAGGTGGAAAAGCATTTAGATATGACAGGATACGATTCTTATCAACAAAGGGTAATGGGATTTCTTTCAGAACGATTATTCAGGGTATGGCTTATGATGCAGCCGGAGCCTATTACAGAAGAAAATGTAGACATGATGGAAATAGAGGATTTTTTTAAGCCCCAAAAGAAGAAAGAATTGATGTTGCAGCTTTTGCAATTGAAGATAACTCCGGTGATAAATCTGCATAAGGGTAAGACGGGAACTTTAGTGGAACCCTTTGAATGCCAGGATGATTTTGGTGGAAAAATTCCGGTATGGTTTTGTTTCTTGCAGGAGTGTATGCCAGAGACAGTTAAATTTTGTCTGAATAATATAAAAAGTAATTTATTGGAAAGCAAAGAAACATTGCGCTTTATTACATTAGAAAACTGTATGAATTATGTATCTTTTACTCCTGCTGTGATTGAGAAATTTAATAATGGAATATTGGATACGGAGCAATTGACAGAATTACTGCACGCTGAATTGTTGTATCGGTATGGGGGAATATGGGTGGATGCAGATATCTATGTGCCGTCTTCTGTACTGCATAAAATGCCGGGTATTTCTGCCGGGCAGCCTTATTTACTGTTTTTGTTGGAGAGTTTATGGTACTATTATGAAATAAGTGATGACAGTATACAGGGGGAGATATCAAAATATATCCTTATGCTGGCAGAACAGGAATTTCCATGGTATCAACAGGAGAAAAGGTCTGATACCTTTTTGATGGATGGCGTATCTGATGGAGATAGTATTTTTGAAAGGGTGTATATGCCGGAATGTTATGAAAAGTTGAAAACCAGCACAACATGTTGGAAAATGGATATGCAGAAATCATACGCAAGGGCAAATATATTAGGATTAAGAACATTGTATGGTTATATAAATAGCGATATAAGCTCATAAAATAATGACGATATGATTTGAAGGGAGGGATTTGGATGCCGCATACAGCGGGAATAGGAATAGAGAATTTTTCCCAAATTGTAACAAATAGTTTTTTATGTATACAAAAGCTTTTTTAACAAACAATAGGAATTATTTTGGAAATGGACAAAAGCGGCATTTTGAGAAGTGTGTATCAGGAGGTTTGAAATGAATGATGCGAGAAATGCGATTTTGGAAGCATCCGCCTGTGAGGCAGAAGGAAATTTAGACGGTATGTTTGATGCAATACGAAGGGGATTGCTTGCTGAACATGACAACTACGAATTGTATTATATGCTGGGGTTCTATTATCTGGAGAAAAATATTAATCAGGCATATTTATGCTTTGTGAATGCCTTGTTCTATTGCGACAATGAGAATGACAGAAACGAGATTGCCGCTGGTATTGAGAAATTGCTGAGCGGCGGGCAGGTTCGTGTGAAGAATACATCCATTATCATTGTTTCATATAATACATGCTATTGCATGCAGAAAAATATTGAGTGCATCCGTCAGACGTTGCCAACAGGAACATATACGATTGTTGTAGTCGATAATGGTTCTACGGATGGTGTGAAAGAATGGCTGAGTCTTCAACAGGATATTGTGCTGGTTGTCAATGAAGAGAATCTAGGATTCCCCAAGGCTTGCAATCAGGGAGTTCGCAGGATAATAGAAATAGGACAGGGAGACAATGATGTATTTCTGTTGAACAATGATACCAGATTGGCTCCCAATGCACTTTTCTGGCTCAAAATGGGACTGTATGAAAAAGAGGATATCGGTGCAGTGGGGAGTTTGTCTAATTATGCCGGTAATGAGCAGCAGGTGGATGTTGAATTTCCGTTACCGGGGGATTACCTGGAATATGGGAAGAAAGTCAATATTCCGGAACGAAATCCCTATGAGGAAAGGGTCAGGTTATCCGGTTTTGCAATGTTGATTCGAGGTGGTCTGTGGCAGAGTGTCGGTGGAATGGATGAGATGTTTACACCGGGATACTTTGAGGATGATGACTTGTCCATGAAGCTTCAACAGATGGGTTATAAGTTATTTTTGTGCAAAAACAGTTTTATATACCATGCAGGCAGTCAGAGCTTTGCTAAGAGAGAGGACCTGAAGGAGCTTTTGACAGGACACCAGCAGTTCTTTATTCGTAAGTATGGATTTGATATTTTGGAGTATGCCTATCAGGATCATAATATGCTTTCTCAAATACCATTTGCAAAACAAGAGGAATTTAGTATCTTACAGATTGGTTGTGGACTTGGTGCGGATATGAAGAAAATAAAGGAGATGTATCCGAATGCTCATGTTATCGGAGTAGAGTCAGATACATCTTTATTTGAAATTGCAAAAAAGACAAATATTGTGGTGCCAAGCATTTTGGCATTGTGTGAGTTATTTCCCAATCCAGTATTTCATACGGTTATTCTATCAGATAAAGAACGAAGCAGGATAAGCCGGGAAGATATTGAACGATTGGGTAAACTTTGCCTGCAGGATTGTATGTTTCTTCCAAGGAACACATCAGTATCCGTTCCGGACTTTACTAAGGTAAAGCTTGTAGTGTGGGATATGGATCAGACATTTTGGTCGGGAATACTGAGTGAAGGAGATATAGAAATAATTCCAGAAAACGTGGATTTAATAAAGGTACTGACAGACTGTGGAGTGGTCAATTCCATTTCATCCAAGAATCATTTGGAGGAGGTTATGAAAATTCTTGAAGAATTGGAGATTGCTTCGTATTTTGTTTTTGCAGATATAAATTGGGAAAACAAAGGGCTGCAAATCCAAAAAAAACTGAACGATATGCACCTTAGGGCAGAAAATGTATTGTTTATTGATGATGATGAAAGAAATCTTCAGGAAGCAGTATATTATAATTTAGGAATAATGGCGTATACGCCGCAAATCATTCCTGCTTTATATACATATGCAATGAATACATCTAAAACGGATGTAGAGCATAAGCGGTTGAAAAATTATAAAGTCCTTGAAGAAAAGCGGCGTACTGAGGGTACTTTTTCGTCTAGAGAGCAGTTTCTAAATTACAGCGAGATTATAGTGGAAATCTGTGAAGATTGTATGCCGGAGTTGGATCGGATTCTAGAACTGATAGGCAGAACGAACCAGTTAAATTATACAAAACTCAGAGAAAGCCGCGAGGAAATTATGAGTTTACTCAACAACTCCAATGTGCGAAAAGGATATGTTCGTGCGCATGACAGGTTTGGTGATTATGGAATTGTAGGGTTTTACTGCTATGGCACTGACGGAGAAATCAGGCATTTTCTGTTTTCATGCAGAGTTGTAGGAATGGGTATTGTTGAATGGGTCTATCAGTATCTGGGCACACCGGAGATTCACGTAATTGAACCGGTGGCGCAAAAACTGGATAAAGAAGCCGTGGCCCCTTGGATTAATCGGAGCGATTTAATGGCCGCTGATCCGACATCTGTGAATGGCAAACAAGAAAACAAAATTAGGGTTCTTCTTAAGGGACCATGCGATATGAGTGCGATTGCGGGTTATTTGCTGGGAGGAAATCTCACCACAGAGTTTAATTTTGTAAATGACAGAGGGTTTATCACTGCGGGACAGAATCATTCTATGCATATTTGGCAAGGAGTTGTGTATTCTGAACAGCAGATACAGGAGATTTTGGATGATGTCCCATTTATTACCAGAGACGATTTTAAAACCTCCCTGTTTTCGGATGAATATCACGTAATATGTTATAGCCTGCTTCCTGATTGTCATGCAGGATTATACAAGAATAAGAAAACAGGTGCATATATCAGTTTCGGAAGTAGAAATTTTGATCTGACAGACCGGGGTAATATGCAGGGATATATTGACGGAAGTATTGTGAATCATGCTTATCCATTTACGGAAGAGATTATAAATAAATTTGCAAAGCAATGGGAATTTGTTGGGGCAACGGATGGAATGGATTTGCTTAGAAATTTGAATTATATGTATGAGAATGTACAGGGGAATCCGCTTTTTATTCTACTATTAGGTAGTGAGATTGAGTATGAAGGTGAAAATCCGGAATTTGCGAATCATGCAGAGAAACATCGGGAAATAAACGAACTTGTCAGATGCTTTGCAGAGGACAGAGAACGGATAAAAATTGTAGATGTCACGGAATTCATCCATTCTCAGGATGATTACGAGGATTGTATTAATCATTATAGCAGAAACGTATATTATAATTTGGCAACTATGGTTGTTAAGATTATCAATGAAAAGGTCGCCGATTTAAAGGCAAAGACTGTGGAGAGAGGTAAGCATGGATGTAGTTATGAGTAGGGGGGAATTACCCCCATTTATATCTATGCGAAGGGAGCTTTACTCTGTGGTGTTCATGATATGGTTCATTTTATCCAAAAGTAATGTTTTATCCACTATGATTGGAGAATTTAAAAGTTCCTGAAATCTTTTGTTCCCCGGATTTAGATAGATTCCCATAAGCAAAACCGCCTTTCCCAATCTTTGCTTCATGCATATATCTATTATATTCGTATAATGAGACAATAGCAAGAAGCAAAAATTTAGGAAGGGTAAAAGAAGAACATATGTCAAATGGATTTGAATAGTGCGGTAATACCTGTTATAATAAGCATAATCAATAAAAAAGAATTCAAGAGAGGGAGATACATGGAGCGTTATTTTAACACGGAGGGATGCTGCATACCAGGCAAGCATTATATGGTAAAATTGGATGATAGATTGGATAAAATCAAAAAACTCTATGTAGACCGTGGGAAATATTTTGTCATTAACCGGGGCAGACAATATGGAAAAACTACAACATTAAAAGCACTGGCAGCGTATTTAAAGGCTGATTATATTGTTCTTTCTATGGATTTTCAGGGAATTGGCACAGATGATTTCATAAACGAAAAAATATTTACAGATGCTTTTGCAAAAATATTTCTGGAAGCGTTTGCCCAAGCAGGCAAGAATAAAAAGGAAAGTGTTTTATACCCACTGAGGGATTTTGTGGCAAACCAGGAGAATAAAAGCCTACGCGAATTATTTTGCCAGTTAAGTAAAATATGTGGAAAAGCAGACAGGTCAATAGTGTTAATTATTGATGAAGTAGACAGCGCATCAAATAATCAGGTCTTTGTAGATTTCCTTTCACAGCTTCGGGGATACTATTTAAACAGGGAGACCAGTCCAATATTTCATTCCGTGATTCTTGCAGGGGTATATGATATTAAAAACCTGAAATTAAAACTGCGGCCTGATGAAGCACATCAGTATAATAGCCCATGGAATATCGCGGCAAGATTTACTATTGATATGAGTTTTTCTGCCAGTCAGATTTCTGAGATGCTGTCTGATTATGAAAAGGAGCATCAGACTGGCATGAATGTAGAAGAAATTTCCATTGAAATATATCAGTATACTTCCGGCTATCCTTATCTGGTGTCGGCGATATGCAAATTTCTTGATGAGGAAATTCCAGAACAAAAAGGTTTTGAGAATATTGCCGATGTGTGGACAAAGAATGGAATTACAGAAGCCGTAAAGCTTTTGCTTAATGAGAATTCTCCTTTGTTTGGAAGCATGATTAGAAATCTTAATGAATATCCGGAGTTAAAAGAGATGTTGTATGCAATGCTGTTTCAGGGAGAGCGAGTGGCATACAACCCAGATAATAAAATAATAGAACTGGCATGTATGTTTGGTTACGCTGCTAATATAAATGGAAATGTCCAGGTAGCAAATCGTATCTTTGAAACACGGCTGTATAATTTCTTCCTGTCTGAGGAAGAGCTTGCAAGTACGATGAGCAAGGCTGCTAAACAAAACAGCAGCCAATTTATTTCAAACAATAAACTCAATATGGAACTGGTACTGGAAAGATTTGTGGAATATTTTACAGATATTTATGGAGAAAATGACGAAAAGTTTATGGAAAAATATGGACGTAAATTTTTCCTGTTATATCTGAAACCTATTATCAATGGAATCGGAAATTATTATATTGAGGCGCAGACCAGGGATGCAAAGCGTACAGATGTAATTGTGGATTATCTGGGGGAACAGTTTGTGGTGGAAATGAAAATCTGGCATGGAAATGAATATAATGAGAGAGGAGAACGACAGCTTGCAGAGTACCTTGATTATTTCCATCAGGATAAAGGATATCTGCTCAGCTTTAATTTTAACAGACAAAAAGAAACTGGTTTGAAAAAAATAGTGGTTGGAGGCAAGACAATTGTAGAGGCGGTCGTGTAAATATGAGAGGAAATGTTAACGCGCATCTTTGGCTTGATTCTGCCAGACTACTTTAAATGAGAAGAGAGGAAATAAAATTAATTATGAAAGTAGAAGACTTTATTAAAAAAATAAAATCATTAGGAATCACAACCATAGCAGGAGTTCCGGATTCGGCATTACAGCCTTTCTGCAATTATCTGAATAAAGCAGAACACGGCTTTACCCACTTCGTCCCGGCTAACGAGGGCGCAGCCGTGGGGCTTGCCATCGGAAGTTACCTAGCCACGAAAAAGCCTGTATGTATATATATGCAGAACAGCGGAATCGGAAATACGGTAAATCCAGTAACTTCTCTTGCCAATAAAGCAGTATACGACATACCCATGCTGTTGATTATCGGATGGAGGGGCGAGCCGGGAAAAAAGGACGAGCCCCAGCATCGCTTTATGGGTGAAATCACAAAAGAGATGTTAGACGTTATGGAAATCCCAAATTCCATTCTCTCCCTGGATACCACCCCCCGGGAGGCAGAAGAAATGTTTGCCCGGGCTGGCGAGGCGTTAAATGACTATAAGCAGTATGCCATCATAGTAAAAAGAGATGCCTTGGAATCAGATATGGCGGTGGTATATGAAAATGCCCACACACTTCAGCGGGAAGAAGCAATTGCAGAGATTATAAAAAGCATCTCCCCGGAGGATGTGATTGTTTCCACCACCGGGAAGATTTCAAGAGAGGTCTATGAGCAGTGTGATAAGATAACAGGCCATCACAAGCAGGCGTTTCTCACGGTTGGCGGTATGGGACATGCCGGGATGATTGCTTTTGGAATTGCTCAGGAAAGGAAAGATAAGCGGGTTTATTGTATCGAAGGGGATGGCGCCGTTTTTATGCATATGGGGGAACTGGCGTTTCTTGGAAAACAGGGCGCAGAAAATCTGGTACATATCTGCCTCAATAACGACGCCCACGAATCGGTGGGCGGCATGGCTACCGGGGCGGCAGGGCAGGATTTTTATAAAATTGCAAAGGCATGCGGTTATGGGTATGTGTCTTGCATAAATGATGTTGAGATGTTAAAAGAAGAATTAACAAAAATAAACAGGCAGTCAAAACCGGCATTTCTTGAGGTAAAGGTAAAGATTGGGGCACGGCCGGAACTGGGAAGGCCAAAGGAAAGCGCAGTACAAAACCGTGATAGTTTTATGGAATATCATTTTCCTGAAATATTATAGCCGCTGCGGCAGTGGAGTGTTTGACTTATATCTGAAATATGCTACAATAAAATTTAGTAGAATACTTTCGGAGGAAATACGGCAATGACGTTTGGTAAATCTCGAAAAAAAAGGAACACTTGTTTATATATGGGAAAAGGCGTAATCCAGATGGTAGATACCTGTATCCCTATCCATTCTATATCTGACATTGAAGTGGCGGAAACAAGGGACAAGACGTTAATCCCGGCACTTATATTAATTGTAGCAGGCGTGGGGCTTTACCTTCCCGGAGGAATCTGGCAGATAGCCGGGACTGTGGCGGTGGTATCCGGGATTTTAGGATTGCTGATAGGTGTAATCCTGAATTTCTACAAAGTCCATTACCTTAAGATACAGGTTCATGCAGGAAAAACATTTCTTTTTGGATGCAGGGATATTATGTATATCCGCAAGGTAATGGAAATGCTTCGGGATAAAATGGACAACGACCAGGAAAAAACTCTTTATTATCTCCATTTTGGAGAACTTAAAGCAGAGCCTGCGGAAGACATTGATATGAGCCGGTTGATACGTGACAGTTGGAGAACCGGAGATTTTGCAGAATGGGATATCAGTACCCTGGAAAAATGCCGGGATGTATTTTCTTCTCTCTTGGGCCGCAAAAATACCACAGTACAAAACATCGTTCCAGAAGAACCTGTTTCAATTTATTCTGATGATGAATGGAAGATTTTGGAGAATTTCTTTGCGCGCAGGTGCAATGAACTGGGAATGGCTAACGAATTGTATAAAGTCTGCCAGAAATTAAAAGAATGTGCAAAGGAACGGGATGCCCTAAAGATGCATGAAACTATAAAAGGGATGCACAGGGCAGAGTTTCAGATGGTTTTGGGAGATATCGATACGGCAATGAAGAAACTTTTGCTGAAAGTATTGAAAATGAAATAAAGTCATATTGTATCTGCCAGGGTATCGAAGGGGTATCTTACATCATGATTTAACAAATAGTATTATAAGGATGAAGCATATATATGAAAACCATTCTTTTTATTCAGGGAATTTACGATACTATTGATTTATTCATTGCATCCCTGTCTCAGTCCTTTGCCCAAATGGGTTGCTCCTGCCGGGTTTTAGACACCAGGGAAAAAGAGGGATTTACAAAAAAGTTAAAAAATATTTTAATGGATGAACGAATCGATGCAGTGGTAACCTTTAACAATATTGGTTACAATCTGTCTTTTTCGGAAGGAAAAAATATATGGGATGAAAAAGGAATTCCATTTATCAACATTTTAATGGATCATCCCTTTCATTATGCAGTTCCTCTGCAGAATGCTCCGGAGACGTCCGTGGTTTTCTGCACGGACAGGAACCATGTAAATTTCTTAAAAAGATTTTATACAAATCTGAAAAAGGTTGACTTTATGCCTCATGCGGGGATGGAAGCAGACCTGACAAAACATGCCCGGCCGGGAAGCTGTCATCTGTGCAGCGGGGAATCTGTTTACCATCCTGCCATGGAAGAACGTTCCATTGATGTTTTGTATGCAGGGGGATTGTCCAAATATGTGGCAGAGGGCCTTGTGCCGGATTTAGGGGAGATTACAGATTTTGACGCCTTTACATTGACAAAGGAAGTGCTGTCAGATTTAACCAGCCATCCCAACAAGACCACGGAAGGGGCCATAGAATCTTATTTTTCCGCCATAGGAAAGACATATTCAGATGAAGAACTAAATCACTGGATTACAGAGCTTCGCTTTATTGATTCCTTTGCCACTTCCTTTTTCCGGGAGCAGTCGGTGAGGATTTTGGTGGAGAGCGGCATAAAAGTGGTGGTATTTGGCGGAGGATGGGATATGTGTGAGTGGGCGGACAACCCTAATCTGCTGTATGGGGGGAAAGTCTTGGCACCTCAGGTATTGGAATTAATGAACCACAGCAAAATCGTGTTAAATACCATGACCTGGTACAAAAACGGCATTCATGACCGTATTATTAACGGGATGCTTGCCAAGGCGGCGGTGGTCACCGACACTTCCGATTATTTGGAGGAGGAGTTTGCCAGGGAAAAAATTCCCTTTCTGGAATCTTTTTCTCTTACGGATATGGGACGGCTTCCCGAAAAAGTCTCTCATCTGTTGGAGCAGGAGACGTATTTAACCGAATTGGCTCAACAGGGGTATCAATATGCACGGAAATACCATACCTGGACTCAGAGAGCGGAATATTTATTGCAGCATTGTCTATAAGAGGGTGTAGGGAATTTTTTTGGAAGGAAATATGGAAAAGTGAGACGATTAATATTTTTTACAGGTGTATATGACACTTTAGATTTGTTTACAGAAGAGTTAAGCAGGGCTTTTTTGAATAGAGGATATGAAACGCTGGTATTAGATGTGCAGAATATGCAGGATAGCCTTGAAAAGTTGGCGGAATTTGTAAAGCAGCCTGTTATAGCAGCAATCACATTTAATAATCTTGCATTTAATATGGAATTGACAGAGGGAAAAAATATATGGGAACAGTTACAAATTCCCTGTATTAATATTCTTATGGACCATCCCTTCTTCTATCATCGGGCATTAGTAAGTGCACCTTGTAACGCTGTTGTTTTATGTACAGATCAAAATCACATGAAGTACATACAGCGTTTTTATCCCAATATTCCAATAAGTGGGTTTTTACCGCATGCAGGATGCATTCATGAAGAAAATTATAAAAAGTTAGAGGAACGGAGTATAGATGTGTTATATGCGGGAGGATTATCTGCATATGTAAATGATGCCATACGTCCGGACTGGTCAAAATATGAACAGTTTGATGCCGAAGATTTGGCAGATGCTGTACTTCAAAAGTTAATAAAAACGCCATCTCTTACAACGGAAGAAGTTGTTGAAGCAGAATTGGTTTCAAAGGGCGTGGTGTTGCCGGATGAGGAGCTGCGGCTTCTTATGACGGATATGCGCTATATTGATGGATTGGCGGTATCTTACTTTCGGGAACGAGCAGTGAAGATTTTGGTGGAATCCGGAGTAAAAGTTACGGTATTTGGCGCAGGGTGGGATGGCTGCAATTGGGCCTCCCATCCTAACCTCGATTATGGTGGAAAGATACCAGCGAAAGAAATTTTAAACAAAATGAAGGATACAAAGATAGTGCTTAACACTATGACATGGTTTAAAGATGGAACTCATGACAGGGTGTTTAATGGTATGCTGGCAGGAGCAGTTGCTGTAACTGATACATCAAAATATATGAAAGAAAATTTCCATGATATGCAAGAAATTGAGGGGAGGGGGTATGCTATCCATAAAGGAGAATTGGTGTATTTTGAATTAGAATATTTGGAAAAGCTGCCGGAGAAAGTAACGTATCTATTGCATAATTTAGAGTTGGCACAAAAAATTGCAGACCGTGGATATCAGCTTGCTAAAAAACATCATACTTGGGATGCCAGGGCAAGTGAGTTGGAAGAAGCTCTGTTTTTATAAAAATGGGCGATTAAAAGGAGTGTTATGATAATGAGTAAATGCATGAATATAGCGATTGCCTTAAATAATAAGGTAATAGTGCCTGCTTATGTAATGATTCGTTCGCTGGTGATGAATAATATGGCAAATCCTATCCGGCTTTATGTATTGCACAGTGAATTGACAACGGAAAGTTGTAAGTTGCTGCAGGACGCAGCGTGTTATAAGGTGAATAATCTGTGCTCCAATGAGCCACCTGTCCGGTAAGCTTGAGCCACCATTCCGGATATGTGTGAGCCACTAT
>CANRJF010000012.1 GCA_947630855.1 uncultured Lachnospiraceae bacterium | reverse complement strand
AACTTCATTTCCAAATACCTGAAGGGTAACTTCCGGCTGTACTTTTTCTTTTACCGGCTTTGCCGCTGCCTTCTTTGCTTTTCCTGATACTTTCTTAACAGCTTTCTGTGCTGTCTCTTTTACTGCTGCAACATCTTTCTTTACTTCTTCTTTTACTTCCGGTTTCTTTACTTCCGGCTTTGCTTCCACAGCTTTTGCGGCTACTGACTTCACTTCATTTACTACTGCCTCTGCTGCCCCTGCAACCTTCGTAGCAGGTGATTTTACTTCTGGTTTGTTTTTAGACATAATTTTTACCTCCCTTTTAACCCAGTTGTTACTCGCATACTAAGAATTTTTCCATTGCTACTAATGCCTCTTGTTCATCGTTGCCATCCGTAATAACATTCACTGTCATGCCCTCGGACGGATTGAAAGCCATGATTCCCATAATGCTCTTAGCATTAATTCTCCGGTTGTTACTCTCCAATGTAATATTACTGTCAAACTGACAGGCTACCTGTACCAACTCTGCAATGGGATTATCATGTTCCTTTGAAACGTTTGACACTACAACTTTCTTATTGCTCATGTTTTTCTTTCCTCCTAAAGTACAGTCTTTAATATACCCTATTATTCAAAATTTTACAATAGACTTTTGGGAAAATTAGTAATTTCCCACGAAGGATGGGCTCATTTTTTATTAATTTTATACATTTTTTCTACTTCATGTACCAAAAAATACATTTCCGGCATTTTCAACCATCTCTTTGGCGTCTTCCATTCCCTTTTTTTCATAAGAAGCTTCCAGGGGATTATACAAAATTACATTCTGGGAATCGTACCCTACCACTAAAACAGCATCCGTGTCACTCTGCATGGCAAATACCGGATTGCCCAGGCTGACATAATAAAGCACTTCATCCAAATGGCATCCTGTTAAATCTAATGCCGTGACATTTTCCATGGTAGTCTCTAATATTTCTTTGGGCGTCTTTCCCTGGCTGATTAATGCCGTAACGCCGATGTTGATGGATTCCCTCTCTAATATTGCGCTGACACACTGGGCGATGGACGTTCCTTCCGCGTCCTCCGTTCCCACGGTAACCTCAATCTGTTCTTGTACGGATTTCCTTGCCCTCTTCCATATATACTGCTGCCGTTCTCCAATCACAACTCCCATTTCATTATTTGCCACGGATATTGCCGATTTTAAGTCATCTGTCACCGTCAGCACATCTCCCCTGGCATATGCATAGTAGTTGCTTGTTTCATCTTCCCTGTTTAACGCAATCTCTCTGTTATTCTCAAAAACCACTTCTTTTGGGGTGAGTATTTTGGGCGATGCTTCTTTTACCATGTCCACCATGGAAAGCTGAATCTGCGTCTCTTTTACCTCCGTTATGGTGGAATGGATATCTACAATGTTTGTGCTGTCACCCTCCCTGTTCATAATGGTATCCTGGCTCGCCTCCACATATGCCATTCCGTTAAACTGTACCCTGTCCAGGTACATAATATAATCCTGAATACTGATATCCGACACAAAATAATCAGGTTTTTCATACTGTTTTAACTGCTCTGTGGTTGCAGGATTCATAATACACACTTTGTACATAGGAAAAACCGTATTCCCCGCCATATCCTTAAGCATGTCCTCTTTTCTTACAAGCCCATAGACAAAATCCTCTTTCATAAAGCCAAGAGGCATTAAATACTCACTTCCGTTTCCCGAAATCTCTTTTAATTCTTCCGAATCCAAATCCATAATCTGGATAACGGTTGCCTCTCCCCCCGCATCTGCCTCAGACCATGCAAAATATTTGTGGGAATCTGATATGGCATAATTTCCTTCCGCAAGTCCGATAATATATTCCTGCACCTTCATGGTAGAAAGGTCTATGCGGTAAACAGCCCCGTTTAACATAATAAAGAAGATGCCCTGGGCATTTTCATACATAAGCTGTCCTAAATCCGCCCGCATAACCTGATAGGAGGCGGTGGAGGGGATAAACAGCTCTTCCTCAATGGTATTTGCAACACTGTCATAATGATAGACGCAGATGCCTACCTTCCCTTCATGGGAACCGCAGTTCATATAACCGTACACAACAAAATTTATGCTTCCCGTCTCGTCAATGCTGATAATTTTTATATCATGCTCCCCATAATTTTCTCTTTTGTCTATTCCCTCATATCCAATAAAGCTGAATACCTGGGAAAGCTGGTTGCTGCTCTCGTTATAGCACCACAGTTCTCCCTCCTGGACAAAGCTGACAATATTCCCTTTCTCATTAGCCGCATATTCCACTCCGCCATCCCGTATTCCCAACTGGATATAGTTATCGTAGAAGTCGCCGTTTTCCGCCCGGAAAATCTGGTTCATTGTCCTCTCGTAATTTAACAGATACATACGTTCGCTGGTGGGGCGGATTCTAAAATACTCCTCTACATTATAATATTCCATCTCCCCATTTATTCCTATGGAATCCACCAGATAATTAAGAACTACTACCGCATAGGAGTCATTCACCTCTTTTATGGAGGGAACAGGAGTAGTCATCCGCTCCCCTTCAAAATCCGCCCATGCCACCTGTTTTAAGCTGGAATGGATATCCACCTTGTGTAAAGTGGAATTGTCCCCTGATGCATTGGGCTCTAAGTATGTGGCAAGCTCTTTTGCCTTCTCCGGGTCAAATGTGCTTTCATGAAAATACATGGCAAAATCCACACATTCCTTTGTATAACTGCCGCTTTCCTCCATAAGTCTGGTATAATAATAAATCGTATCACTGCCGCATTTTAATTTAAAAATAAAAAGATATTCTTCATTTTCTTCCAGAAGATTCTGGATTGTAAGGTCTGCCGTAATTTTACCCTTTTTCTCCTCATAATCCTCCACCTTAGAATCTGCAATCAGACGCTCTGCGTCCAGGCTTCGGATTTCATAGGATATCTCCTCCACCTTAGTGTCATATGTCTGAATTTTTAAGGGAAGAAGCCTGTCCTCGGACACCGTTGTAATGGAATCCCTCATATAAACTGCCTGCATCTCTGATGTATAACCCCGCAGTTCATTTACCTCCTGCCTTCCACCCTCTCCGTTCATGTAAAAGGATACGATGGGAAGTGTGGCATCCGCCATTTCCGTGGTCAAATCTTCATTGGAATGATTCATAAGCTGCCCGGATACAAGCACTCCAACTACGAAAACAAATATTAAAACTGCTAAATTTATCATTCCTTTTTTCATTTGCCAACCGCCTTTCGTACATCTGTCTTTACAAGTTATATCATAAGCTAATACCCCACCGTAATCAGTGGGGTATTTCCGGTAATCCCTTTACCACCATTTCCTGCAGCAGCGCCTGCGCCTGCCCCGTCTGCGATACATCTCATCATACAAAAGAACCTGTATCACATCCAGAAGGTCTTTATCCTTCCCACGCCCTGCCCTGTCTGTTTTCTCTAAAGCCATAACATTGTCATAAATGTCATTTGCCGTTTTAAAGAGAAGTACTTTATCCGGATATTCATCAAACATCATACTGCCTTCATATTCCATTTTGTCACATTCTTCCTCTACGTATGCAAGAAGTTCTTTCATACGTTTGGGATAAAGTTCTTTCATGCGTTCCATATCTTTCTCATACTCTTTTTCCGTCAGGTATACATTCGACATAGGGTAGGTAAGATAAAAAGGCATCTTACCCCCATACTCCTCTGATATCCGCAAAAAAGGCTCCTGATATATCATATCTTTCTCCATCTTAAACATCAGTATAATATATGCGGATAAATAAAACTTGTGTTAAACTCATGCTTTTAACAATATACCATATTTTTTGTGATTGTACCATATGGACATTTTTCTTTTTGTGGTATATGATAATTTATAAGGTTTTTTAAAGATATTCAGGAAATATGATGTAAGCATTATAACAGATAAAGAGGTTTTGATATGGAAAATAAGAACAGAATTATACAATCCGTCTTGCTTTTTTTTCTTTGTCTCCTGATTATTATAGGCATATCCGTTTTATTTTTATCCCAAATGAATGAAACCATAGCAAATAATACAATGAATACCATCAGTGAATTGGCAGAGCATGACCGGGTTTCTATTCAGACTTTTATCGACATGAAATGGTATGAACTATACAGCACCCAGGAACGTTTTGAGAAATCCCATCATAATACACTTTCAAGCCTCAGAGAACAGATGGCGTTAGAGCGCTCTTCCAGCGATTTCCACAGCCTGTACCTTGTGGCGGAAGACGGCACTGTCTATACAGCTAACGGGACGGGGCAGACAGATATTCTGCAGTATTTTGAACCGGAGGTAGACCAGATTGTACGGCGGTATAATTACATAACCAAGGACAACGAAGAGCAAGTAACCCTGCTTTATGCCATACGTTTAGAGGATTACCAGGTAGAGGGTATCAAATTCGTGGCGCTTGCAGGGGTCAGCAACATGGATCAGATACAAAATAACATTATGATTTCTTCCTTTGTACAGGACGGGAGAGCCCGGGGATACAGCAGCGTTGTAAATCCCAACGGGGATTTTATTGTCAATGTGAGGGAAACAGAGTCCTCCGGCAAACAGCAGAACCTGTTTGAGCTTTTAAGCATAGGAGTTGTAGATGATAAATGGAATAATGATACAATCAGAGAAAAAATGGCAAATAAAGAAACCTTTTCTTTTTATTACACAGACGAGAACGGCGTGGAAAAACTTCTCTATTTTATGCCCATTGATAACACCGTCTGGTACTTTATTCCCATGGTGGAAAAAGAAGTGTTTTCCGAGCAGAGCCATGCCTTTACGTTCTTAAGCATGGGAATGCTTGTAATTATCATCTTTATCATTATTATTGTCATGATGTTTGTTATGGTTTCCCATAACAAAGTATTAAAGGCAAATGCGGAAGCAAAAGCAAGAAGCGACTTCCTCTCCAACATGAGTCATGAAATCCGAACGCCCTTAAACGGTGTTATCGGGCTGCTCCACTTAATGAAAACCCATGTGAAGGACAACGACACAGAGCAGATGTCCACATGGATTGAAAAGGCCCATGATACGGCAAATTATCTCCTTTCCCTGGTAAGCGACATTTTAGATATGTCCAAACTCCAGGCAGGGAAATTACAGCTTGTGCCGGAACCCTTTCTGGTGGAGTCCATGTTAGATGCCATCTGGTCTATGCAGCATCACAACATAAGCGCCCGTGGCATTGATTTTGTTGTAAACAAGGATATCACCGTTCCATGTATTATAGGAGATGAGGTCAGGATAAAACAGGTTCTTATGAACATAATCGGAAATGCGGCAAAATTTACGCCGGAAGGGGGAAGAATCAAATTATCCATATCCCAGAAACAGACGGATAAAGACCATGTCACCACCACCATCGTCTGTGAAGATAACGGCATTGGCATGAGCCCCCAGTTTTTGGAAACTATCTGGGACAGTTTTACCCAGGAACAAAATAAAAATACCAGCAGCATAAAGGGAACAGGGCTTGGCATGGCAATCAGTAAAGAATTTGTAAATGCCATGGGAGGCGATATACTGGTTGACAGCAAGGTTGGCGTCGGCAGTACTTTCACTGTAATCCTTCATTCCCAAATTGCGGAAATGGAACCTGTACATTCCGGTGAAACCAGCGAAGAACCCACGGAAAAAGCCAACAGCAGGGCAGACCATAAACCTGTGAAACTGCTGATAGCCGAAGATAACAACATGAATGCGGAAATTATAGAGGCAATCCTCACCGAGGAAGGTTACGAAGTTACCCTGGCAGAAAACGGCCAGGCAGCCGTAGATAAATTTGCCCAATCCCAGGTGTGGGAGTTTGATATCGTACTTATGGATATGCAGATGCCGGTTTTAAATGGCTGCCAGGCGGCCAGTAAAATACGTGAACTGGACCGCCCGGACGCCAAAGAAGTTCCCATCTACGCCTGTACAGCCAACACATTTCAGGAAGATAAGGATAAAGCACTGCAAAGCGGCATGAATGATTTTCTTACAAAGCCTATTGATATTGATATACTTCTGACTAAATTGCAAAAATTAAAATAAAAATTAATTTCTTCTCAACGCCTCTATGGGGCTTAGTTTTGCCGCTTTCCTTGCCGGGTAAATTCCGAAGAACAGACCGATGGCGGAAGAAAACAAAGTAGTAAATAATATAGTAAAGATATCCACAGCCGGCGTGAATTTCATGGTCGGCTGTACCATTGCCACAATCTTTGCCACCAGATATGCCCCGCCGATTCCTAAAAGTATTCCGATAAGCCCGCCAATCATGGTGATAATTGCCGACTCCGATAAAAACTGAAGCATAATGGAACGGGTTTTTGCCCCTAAGGCTTTCCTGATTCCAATTTCCCTTGTCCGCTCCGTAACGGATACCAGCATAATATTCATAACTCCAATACCCCCTACGACCAGGGAGATAGCCGCAACTAAGGATATCAGCATGGTTACCATACCTATTACTGTATTGACAATGCTCATATAATCGTTAAAACTCTCATACTGATAAATACTTTCCCCAAAACACTGATGGCGTTTTTCCAGAAGGCTCACCACCTGGCTGGTCACGGCGGTAGTATCCGCATCCTCTTCTGCCAAAAGGTAAATCTGATAATAATCGTCCATTTCCCATCCATAAATCTGGGAAAAAACAGTAAGGGGAAAATATATGTTGACCGGAGAATTTTCATATGTATAGCTGAACATAGAATCATCCGGCTTTTTCTCCACCCCTACAATATCAAATGTGATTGAATTTCCCCAGCTTGGCACTACTTCTAAGCTCATTCCGATTACATCCGTGGAGCCAAACAGACGTATGGCATCCTCCTCACCGATTACACACACTGGCATACCTGCTTTGTATTCGTTTTCACTAAAATATCTTCCTTTTAAAATAGTGGAATTGGAAAAGTACGGAAAGGAAGACATCTGCCCGCTGCCTGAAACTGCAAATTCCCCTTTTCTTGTGGTTAATTTTCCATCAAAATAATTATATACATTTACGGCTTTAATGCCATCTACCTGCTCCACAATGGCATCAATATCATCATTGGTAATATAATACGTGCCTGTATCGTCATAAGTATAAAGGGCAATCTGTCCTGCCGCAATACCGGACATTTCATCCGTGACCACATTTTTTGCCCCGTTTCCCAGGGAAATAATGAGGATTACGGAGGATATACCGATAATAATGCCAAGCATGGTAAGGAAAGACCTTACCTTATTGGCTTTTATGTTGGAAACTGCCATTTTCAAGTATTCATAAAACTGTGACATTGCCGCCTCCTATTCTGCCGTACCAGATACAGCGTTTCCTGCTTCACCCGGCGTTTCCGTATCTTGGGGAACATTCTCCGTAACAGCCATTCCTTCCATAATAGAAGAATCCACTGTGGTAATTACTTTTTCCCCCACCTCAAGTCCGCTTTTTACCTCAATCTCCTCTTTGGATGCCATGCCTACGGTTACGTACTTCTTTTTCACAACCCCGTTTTCCACTACATAGGCAAAGTCTCCCTTGGTATCCGAATTAACGGCTGAAATGGGAACAATAACAATGTTCTGTTTTGTTCCAAGCTGAATGCTGACCTTTGCGTCCAGCCCCAGAATCAAATTGTCATCCGGGTTATTGACAGCCACTTTAATGGTTACCATAGAGCCGCCGGACTCGCTTTTCTCCGCTATCTTGCTTATGTAACTTACTGTCCCCTGGTATTCTTTTTCCTGGAAAGTGATAACGGCTTCCTGGCCTAATTCAACGTTTTCCAGATTATATTTGGATACCGGAATCTCCACACACATATCATGGGAGCTTGCCAGGCTGATTAGCGGGGTTCCTTCTGCGGCAATAGTACCGGAGGAAGCCTGCACATCCGTAACAATCCCGTCAAAATCTGCGGTAACCCCTGCCTGGGCAGTGGAAAGGTCATTTGCCGTCTGCTCTAATGTCAGCTTGCTTGCCTGCCTGCTGTAATCAATATTGGCTTTTGCCGCGCTGGATAAAATTCCTGCCTCCGCACTGGCATTTTTGGACTGTGCCTCCGCCAGCTTACTTTGTAAATCTGCAAGCTGATTATTCTTTTTTGTCAGTTCCTGTTGAATATTTACCATATTATTGGCAAGTTTTGCAGAATCCTGAATGTCTTTTTCCCTTTTCTTTAACTTTTTATTCTTTGATTTCCTTTCACTGCGTAAATTCTCTAACTGCTGTATTTCCCCTTCCGTAATAGTTCCTTCCATGTATTTCTGCTCTAAGGCTGCAATCTCTCCGTCAAGAGATGCAATTGCCGCTTCCAGCTCTGTTGCTTCCGCCTGTTTGGATGCGTTGGTGTTTGTGGTTTTTTCATTGTCAGCAGCCTGGGACTGTAAAGAGGATATCTCTGCATTTACCGTGTCAATCTGTGCCTGCAATGTCTGGATATCGCTGCTGCTGCTTGCCAAATCCGCTGCACTTTCATTGGATTTTGCCAGGGTATCGTTGCCTGTGGCCTCTTCCGCCTTCGCCTGCAATTCTGCAATATCATAACTTTTCTGCAGAGAGGTGGTGTCATATTTTAACAGGTACTCTCCCTTTTTTACATTCTGTCCCACTTCCACAGGAACTTCCCCTACCAGGGCATTTACCGGGGAGGCATATACCCTTACCAGTTCGCTGTCTATGGTTCCGCTGGTGTCTAAAGTTGCGGTAATTTCCCCTTTCACCGCCTCCGTAGTATCCACTGCCGGAAGAAATTCCGTAGGGTCTTTTGTTATTACATTTACCACAAAATAAACGATTACCAATAAAAGAAGGGCAGCCACCAACACTTTCCAGGCTTTCCTTTTCTTTTTTGGCTTTTTTACTTCTATGTCCGTACCGTCATTCTTTTTCTTAAACATATCCCTGCTCCTTATCTCCTTCTTCTTCTATTTTCTTTGCAATTGCTTCTATACTTTCATTGTCCCCATAGCTGGTATCCGAGACGATTTTGCCGTCCACAATTCGGATGACCCGCTTGGCGCTGGCGGCAATCTTATTATCGTGGGTAATAAGAATTACTGTCCTTCCTTCATTATATAAATCCCTTAAAATCTGCATAATTTCTTTACTGGATGCAGAATCTAAGTTTCCGGTGGGCTCGTCTGCCAGGATTACCGGCGGCGCCGCTGCCAAAGCCCTTGCAATGGCAACACGCTGCTGCTGCCCTCCTGACATCTCCGAAGGCTTGTGGTCCATCCTGTTTTCCAGTCCTACTTTCTTTAGAGACGCCACCGACAGTTCATGGCGTTTTGCTGCCGGCACATTCCGGTAAATCAAAGGCAGTTCCACATTTTCAAGCGCCGTAAGGTTGGGTATCAGATTAAATCCCTGGAAAATAAATCCGATTTCCTTATTTCTGATATCCGAAAGTTCATCATCTAATAACCCTGACACATCTTTGCCATTGAGATAATAACTGCCGGAGGTGGGCACATCCAGACATCCCAGCATATTCATAAATGTGGATTTGCCGGAACCTGACTGGCCGATAATCGCCACAAATTCCCCCCGCATAATGGTCAAAGATACATCATTTAACGCGCGCACCTCATTTTCTCCCGGATTGTAAATCTTCATTAAATGCTTTACTTCGATTAACGTATCCAATTTTTCCCTCCCATTGATGCATATTTTTGTATCACGATGCTAATACAATAATACATCTCTTTTCTGTTGTCAACCATATTTCTATAAGTTTAAAAGAATATTAAGAAAGGCTTCATATTTCCTATTCCCACGGATATAAAGAATTTTCCCCTTTTCGTTTCCATATTTGGTTAATTCACCTAAAAATGGCTTCTATTCTTTTTATTTTGTTCATATTTTATTCATATTGAGTGATTTTTAAAGTTTTCTTAAGAAATTTTTATAAAAGATTTCCATTGATTTTTTGCGATTTTGGATTTATTCTTTTGTAGGTGTGATAAAAAGGTTATGAAGCCACCTTAAGAAATCTTAATACAAGGAGGATTTATTTATGAACCGCCATATTCAATTTTTTAATAAGTATTCGTTGTTATTTCACGCATTGCTTTCCATGATGCTGGTATTTATCATAGAGGTTATTTCCAGACATTCCATTGTATCTGCATTTTCTTTTCTTTCGCAGCATACCTGGGCATTTGTGTACAACTCATTTATTATATTTGCATCTTTATCTCTGGTATACCTGATACGCCGAAGGCTTTTGGGACGTGTTATTATCAGCGGCTTCTGGCTTTTTCTGGGAACGGTGAACGGTTGTATTCTTTCTAACCGTGTTACACCCTTTGGATATACGGATTTGAAATGCATTAATGACCTGTTATCCATGCAGAATACCAATTACTTTACTGCCACGGAGGCGACCCTTGTTGTCATTGCGGTAGGTTTATTCCTGGCATTTTGCATTTTCCTGTTTATAAAGGGGCCAAAGTACCAGGGAACACGGAGAAAATATGTAACTCCCGCCTTAGTTGCCATTCCTTTCCTGCTGCTTCCTGTGACCACACAGGCAGCCCAGAATACAAATGTACTTGCTTCCTATTTTGCAAACATTGCACAGGGATATGAAAACTATGGTTTTGTCTACGGATTTTCCACCAGTGTGGTGGACAGAGGCATGAGCAAACCGGGAAATTATTCCAAAGAGACAGTTCTTGCCGCAAAGGAAGAATCCAAAAAGAAAGAAACAAAAAATAAAGATAATCCCAATATGGTTGTTGTATTGCTGGAATCCTTTATTGACCCCACGGAAGTAAATTACCTTAATTTTTCAAAGGACCCTGTTCCGAATTTCAGAAAGCTGACAAAAAACTATACCACAGGGCATCTTACCGTGCCGGTGGTGGGGGCAGGAACTGCCAATACAGAATTTGAAATTTTAACGGGCATGAGTATGCAGTATTTTGGCACAGGGGAATATCCATATAAAACAATTTTAAAACAGACTGACTGTGAAAGCATCGCTTCCAATCTTTCCAAATTAGGTTATGGCACACATGTGGTACATAACAACGGCGGTAATTTTTACAGCAGGGCAAATGCTTTTTCCATGATGGGATTTGACAGTTTCACCAGCAAAGAGATGATGAATATTCAGGAATATACCCCTCTTGGAAGCTGGCCCACAGATAATATTTTAATTAAAGAAACCGTAAAAGCCATGGATGCAACGCCTGATGCGCCTGATTTTGTTTACACCATCACGGTACAGGGTCATGGGGATTATCCTACCGACAAAGTGCTTGCAAATCCTGAAATCAGGGTAAGCGGCGCAAAGGACGAAGCAGCCAATAACCAGTGGGAATATTATGTGAACATGATTCATGAGGTAGATAAATTTATTAAGAACCTTACCGACACATTGGCAGCACGGGATGAAAACACGATTGTGGTATTTTTCGGAGACCATCTCCCAAGCCTTGGGCTTAGCGAATCCGATATGGCTACCGGCAGCACATTTGAAACAAAATATGCTACCTGGAACAATTTCGGTCTTTCAAAAAAAGACGCCGATGTAAAAGCCTATGAACTTCTGGCAAATGTTACGGACGCCATGAATATTCACGAAGGAACCATATTTACTTATGAACAGAACGCTTTGAATAAAGGCACTACTGACACGGAAGAATACTTAAACGGTTTAAACAATTTACAGTATGATTTACTCTATGGAAGCCGTTATGCATATGGCGGCGCAGACTTATACCCGGCAACGGAGTTAGAAATGGGTGTTGAGGATACTGGTATTTCGGATATCTGGCCCTCCCCGGCAAACGGCTATGCAACTGTAATTGGCAAGAACTTTACCCGCTGGAGCAAGGTCTTTGTAAACGGAGAAAAGGTAGATACTGTTTTTGTAAACAGTTCCAGACTGCGTATTTTCTTAGAAGATGTGAAAGAGGGGGATATCGTTACTGTAAACCAGATGGGTTCAGGAAACACTGTATTCCGCAGTTCAAATGATTTTGTGTACTAAAAAATGTTAAAGAAAAACGTGTAACTGATTATAAAGTTACACGTTTTTTATATTCCGTCAGTATAGCGACCCTGCAGTAGACACCGGATAATAACGGAAAATTGCTTTCCCTAAAATCTTATCTGCGCTGACATATTTATTTTCCCAATACCTGGCATCCAAAGAATTGTTCCTGTTATCTCCCAAAACCAGGTAACTGTCCTCGGGAATTTCAAATGTAAAAGGGCCTGTGGCAACTGTCCACTCTTCTTTCAGATAATTTTCCTCTAAGGGAACAGGAGAGCCGTTAATATAAACCTGGGCGTTTTCAATGGTAATCGTTTCTCCGGGAAGCCCTATAATACGCTTTACATAATTCTCTTCTTCATTGTCAGGGTATTTAAATATGATAATATCTCCCCGTTTTGGCGCTTTATCCTTATATGCCAGCCGGAAGCCAAATATCCTGTCATGAGTCATTATGGTATTTTCCATAGAGCCGGAGGGAATATTGGCATTGATAATAATGAAATTTTTAATGATTAAAGCCGCCGCTATTGCCAGTATAATTGTAATGAACCAACTCAAGATTTCCCTCACCGCCGATTGTTCCCTTACTTTTCTATCCTTTGCACTTTCCTTCGTCATTGCCGAAATCCTTTCGTATCTGTTCAGTACCCTCACAGATACAATGCAAAAATGCATGAAAATCGCTTCGCGATGGCATTTTTGCACGCCCGAATCAAATTCTTACGCCTCAAACAGCAAGTGTTTGAGGCTGTCCTGAACAGTTACATCCTTTCTACTTCTATTCAAACCACTCACATTAGTATAACGCTATATGGAAAGAAACTCAAACAATTTTTAAAAAATTCCGTCTTCAAATGCCTGCATCATTTCTCCGGTAAGGCTGATTTCGGCGTTGGAACGCTCTTTTGGCATTTCGTCTCTTTTAAACCATTCCGCAACGGACAATTCTTCCCTGTCTAATACAATATCCCTGCTGCCATCCACTTCACAGATAAATCCCACAAGCAATGCCCCGGAAAAACTCCAGGGCTGGCTTTTATAATAACGAATATTTTTTACCCTAAGACCCACTTCCTCCATAACTTCCCGGCGCACAGTGTCTTCTAAACTTTCTCCAATTTCATTATATCCTGCCACCAGCGCATATCTTCGAAAACTGCTATGACTGTCGGCATATTTTGTCATAAGGAGCTTCTCACCGTCTGTAATTGCCACAATAACGCTGGGGCAAATCTGAGGATAGCTTATATGACCGCATGACGGGCATGTCATGGCACGCTCCTTTTGATGCTCTATCATTTTATTGCCGCAATTTCCGCAAAACTTATTTTCCCCGTACCAGTTGTGGAGCTGAAACCCTGTAATCCCTGCAAAGGCTTTCCACATAGGGCGCATCTGGCGGATTTTATCTTTTGGCAGATACTGCCAACTGCCAAAAGGTTTAAGAGCCTCCTGTGGCAAATCAAAATAGCGAATCTCATCTATGGTAAATAAGTACCTTCCTGCTTTTAAAACATCAGGATAAACCTGTTCTATGTCCTCTGCCAGAGGGTAATATGCCTGCCCCTCTTCTTCCCTGCATAAGATGCCGCCTTCTTTGTATATCAGCATGGTATCCAAAGGCTGCGGCTTCACATTTTCATATGCCACATGATATTTATGAGGTGCAATATCCTGTATCATATATGATTCCTCCCATTCTTTGTGTTCCTATTATACTCCAGAGCATACACATTTGCCAAATGATTTGCTGTTTTTTAGGAAACAGAGAATACCTGTTGGCAAATCGCTCACGGGTATAATTTTATCATATATTTTGAGATACTGTTACCCTTTCACCCTAAAAAATCTAATATTATATTCCCGGCAGATTTTTCTCACTTCAATCAACGCAATCACTGCTGCCAGCGTACCGGTGGCAATATTGCTCACAGCCATAACAATGCCTGCGCTTACGTTCCCAAGGGTTGTAAACTGCTGTAATGCCCACAGCACAGGCACACGAAACACAAACACACGGCAGAAATTCATAAACAGGGTAATTTTTGTTTTTCCGAATCCGTAAAGCAATCCCAGTACTGCCGCATTTACCCCCAAAGGAATGGCGCCTAATGCCTCCAAACGGTAGATTTCTGAAATCATCTCTGCAAATTCCACATTGTCACCGGCAAAAAAACGGGACATGAGCGGTAAAAATAACAGGGATAAGCTCATGAATACCGCTCCGATTCCTATATTGATTACCAGTGTCCATTTAAAAGCCGAAAATGCCCGTTTCGGTTTTTCTGCGCCAAGGTTCTGGCTGATAATGGCGGAGCCTCCCTCCTGAAATCCATTCTGCGGCGTAGTGGTAATCCCGCCAATGTTATTGGAAATTCCAAGGGCCCCTACCGTAAGGGAGCCGTAGACGGTACTCATGGAATTTACCACCACTTTCCCCATGGCAAATGCCGCTTTCTCCACTATTACAGGAAACGACAGGCGAATCATGGGCTTTATCACTTCTCCTTTAAAGGAAATTGCCTTTAACGAAAATCCGAAAGCATTATCTCCCTGATTTAAATTGATAATTGCCGCCCCAAACATTACAAGCTGGGAAAGGATTGTGGCAATGGATATCATGTTAATATCTCCGTTTAAACCATAGACAAACCATGCGGTAAGACAGAATTTTACAACGATTACCGCCATATTTAAATACAGGATTCGTCTGGAATTGCCCCTTGCCCGCTCTATGGCTATGTACACATTGTTAAAGAAGATAATCACAAGTGCAAACAATTCCAGTATAAAATAAGTGCTTCCTTCTGTAATAAATTCCTCCGGCGTGTTCATAAGCCGGAGGAACTGAGGGGTAAAGGGCACAAGGATAAGCAGCAGTCCTCCCCCAAGGAGGGCACACATGGCAAACAATGTGCTTACCCGGCGTTTTACCAGTTCAAAATCCCCCGCCCCGTATGCCTGGCTTACCTTAATGCTTGCCCCCACGGCAAGTCCTCCGCCAAGGGCGGATAACATCAGGTTTATCTGGGATAAATAGGACACTGCCGACACTGTGGACGCACTGATATGTGCCGCCATTAAACTGTCCAATATTTTGAAAAGCTGGTTTAAACTCTGGTACAATGCCAGGGGAATCCCTACGTGTAACACTACTTTCCCCATAGGGCCGTTTAGGGAAAATTCCCGAAATTTTTCATCCTTTTTTGATAATGATGCCTGCATAACTCTTTCCTCCGTAATTGTAATGTTATTCTTTACAAATAGGCAAGACCTATGATATAACAAAAATAAAAGGAATGATACTGTTTTTATTGGGATTTTTTCGTTATATTACAGATTTTTTGTCTTATTAGGGAGATATTTTATGGAAGAAAAGAAAGGATTTATGAAAACAGAGGGAAGATACCGGAATATTGTACATGAATTTATGGTGGACCGTGCCCAGCGTTCCCCTGCCTTTGACATGGGAACACCTCATTACCATCCTTACTATGAATTGTACTATTTAATTTCAGGCAATTCAAAAATGTTTATTAACCACACCCTTTTTTACCTTTCCCCCGGGGATATGATTATGCTTTCCCCTTACCAGCTTCACAAAACTACATATGGCCCCGGTCAGTATGCAAAACGGTTTACCGTTAATTTTATTCCTGAATTTATAGAATATTTTACCTCCCAGTGTTCCAAAGAGGGGGTTGACTCCATTTTTTCCAGGCATAAATTATCCATTCCTGCAAACCGCCAGGACTATATAGAACAGCTTTTTTCCCAAATGTTAAAAGAAACTTTATCAAAAGACCCTTATTCTAAAATCCAGATGAAAAGCTTTCTTTTCCAGCTTCTTTCCTTTCTGGGGCGTTGTCAGGATATTGAGCAGCCTGTTCAAATGTTAGATGCCGGGGACGCCATTATCCAACAGGCAGCCCAGTATATTTATGCCCATCACAGGGAACCTTTGACCTTAAAATCTGTGGCGGAAACTGCACATATGAGTCCGGCATGGTTTTCCAGGAAGTTTCATCAGACTGTGGGAATAGGATTTAAGGAATATTTGACTCATGTACGGATAGAAGATGGGAAAGAACTGCTTCTGACAACGAATATGACTGTTACGGAAATTGCTTTAACCTGTGGGTTTTCCAATGGAAATTATTTCGGGGATGCCTTTAAGAGGGCAAGGGGGGTCTCTCCCAGGGAGTTTCGGTTTTCTATGCATGTGCCGGAATGAATATTACAATTCACGGTCTAACCGCAAGCGGTTAGACCGTGAATTGCAACTTCGCAAGCCCATTTTAAGAATTTGCTTCGCAAATTGGGGCTTGCTCACACTTGAATCATGTTCTGGGCCTACCGCTCAGCAAGTGAGCGGTTAGGCCATGAATGGTAACATTTACTTTATCATATTAACTATCTTCAATTTTCTCCTTGAAAATTTATCTGAAGCATACTATAATAAACATAAAGAGAAGCAACCACCTACAAGGTGGCAGCCTCGTGAGATGATTAAAATAAGTCACCTGTCCGGCTAAGACAAAGGTGGCTTATTTATTTTCGCTTGTTGTTCCTATCTATATAGGCAAGCAGTGCCACGAGGAACGAACCGCCCAAAAATAACAGGCTAAGGACTTCGTATGTATCCATCAGCACCACCTCCCCTCTTTTTCAAGTATGGGAGGCTGCCACCAGCTTTAGCATGGCTAAACTTGTATTTGATTACTTCTCATGTTGGTAGTGTACCATAATCTTTATGCTCAGACAATCTGATTTTATTGAATTTCTAATATATACCTTAAACCACACCCTGAGCGAGCATAGCCGTTGCAACTTTCTCAAATCCTGCAATATTAGCGCCCATTACATAATCCCCTTCATGGCCGTAACGTTTTGCAGCATCATCAATATTGTGGTAAATATTCACCATAATATTCTGCAATTTAGAATCCACTTCCTCAAATGTCCAGCTTAACCTCTCGCTGTTCTGTGACATCTCCAATGCAGAAGTAGCAACACCGCCTGCATTTGCAGCCTTGCCGCCGATAAACCATACGCCGTTCTCCTGCAAATACTTGGTAGCGTCAATAGTGGTAGGCATATTAGCCCCTTCACACACTGCTTTACATCCGTTAGCTACTAACTGTTTCGCATCATCAATAAACAACTCATTCTGTGTAGCACATGGCAGCGCGATATCACATTTAATCTGCCATACACCTCTTCCTTCATGATACTCTGCGCTCTTTCTTGCAGCGGCATACTCTGTTAAACGGGCACGTTTTACCTCTTTTACCTCTTTCAACAAAGCAATATCGATTCCTTCCGGATCATATACCCAACCGGTAGAATCAGAAACAGTAACAACTTTTGCCCCTAACTGCTGTGCCTTCTGGGTTGCATAAATTGCCACATTACCGGAGCCGGAAATACATACAATCTTACCTTCCATAGACTCGCCATGGCATTTCAGCAATTCCTGTGTGATATATAACAAGCCATATCCTGTGGCTTCCGTACGTGCCAAAGAACCGCCGTAGGTCAATCCCTTTCCTGTAAGGACGCCTTCATACAGGCCGCGGATTCTCTTATACTGGCCAAACATATAGCCGATTTCCCTTGCGCCTGTTCCGATATCTCCTGCCGGAACATCCACATCAGCCCCTATGTACTTGCAAAGTTCCGTCATAAAGCTCTGGCAGAATGCCATTACTTCCCTGTCAGATTTGCCCTTGGGGTCAAAATCGGAACCACCTTTACCGCCGCCGATAGGAAGACCGGTTAAACTGTTTTTAAAAATCTGCTCAAATCCTAAGAATTTAATGATTCCAAGATTTACGGAAGGATGTAAGCGCAGGCCTCCTTTGTAGGGCCCGATAGCGTTGTTAAACTGTACTCTGTATCCTGTATTCACCTGAACTTGTCCCTTATCATCTACCCAGGGTACACGGAATTTAAACTGCCTGTCCGGCTCGGTCAGCCTCTCTAAAAGAGCCTCTTTACGGTACAATTCCTCGTTTGCATCAATCACAGGTCTTAAGGAGTCTAAAACTTCCTCCACAGCCTGAAGAAATTCCGGCTCAGATGCATTTTTTGTTTTTACACGTTCTAACACTTCATCAACGTAACTCATAATAATATATCTCCTTTTCTAAAAAACTTACTACATGCCTTTATCATTTTAGTATGAAATCTGTCATTTGGCAATATTTTTTTCTCTCCTCTTTAAGATTTATGATTTTTCAACGCCAAAATCAGCAGAATCAATAAACAGCACAGTCCCGCGCCTATTAACCCCATGCCAAAAGTACGTACATCGCCCAGACTTCCTGCCAGAAAAATGCTGGTAGGGCCATCCCCGCTTCCAATAACAGAAACCGACACCGCCCCTTTTTTCTCTATATACTTTGCTGCCGCTCCTGCTCCAAGAAAAATAACTCCTAAAATACCTGCCGCAACCATTCCAATTTTTTTCATGTTATACCTCCTGACTTAATCCTTGTTTATCTCCAATTTCCCATATTTTATAATATCATTTTCTTCCAACAGGGAAATCCTGTCAATCATATGCATTTTAAAACTCATGGTGCCGCTATGCTCTTTTTGGCATTCCTTCTCTGCAAGTTCCCCGGCAATTCCCATAACAACAGGGACTGCCGCCCCGGCAGTCATGCTTTTCTCCAGGGCAAAAAAAGCTCCTAACAGGGCTGTGGACATACAGCCCGAACCCGTAATCTTTGACATAAGAGGACTTCCGTTTTTAATAAGAACCTCTTTATTTCCATCGGTGATAATATCTGTCCTGCCGGAAATCACACAGACGCAGCCATGCTCCCTGGCAAATTCAGATGCCTGAATGATAAGCCCTTCCACATCTTTTTCGTCGGATTCCCTGGCGTCAACTCCCACAACAGTGCCCGCATCCCGGAAAACGGCAAGCATTTCCGATGCATTTCCCCGGATACATGACACATGGACTTTATCAAAAAATTCCCGAATCTTTTTTCTTCGGAAGGATGAGCCTCCTGCTCCCACCGGGTCAAGAATAATGGGATGTGCCAACGCGTCGGCTTCTTTTGCCGCAAGAAGCATAGCCTCATAATCATCCGTAGCCCCGAAATTACAAACCAATGCATCACACCCTGCCGTAACCTCCGCCGCTTCCTTCGTGTGATGTGCCATTGTAGGCCGCGCCCCTGCTGCCAGAAGAATATTGGCACAGTCATTTACCGTCACCCCATTGGTAATACAATGCACCAAAGGTTTTGCTTTTTGAATCTGACTGAAAAGTTCTGCCGCCTTTTTTATATAGGATATCTTTGTTTCCATCTCGCCCTCTAGGTTATGTATCTTTCCGGTAAATTACATATTTTCCGTTATCAGCCTGTCAATAACACCGCTTTTTTTCATGCTGCCCACAAGAACAATTGCCAGAATCGTCCCTCCGCAGGTACTGATAAAAAAGGGAAATACAAATGTAAACAGTGCCGCCTGACTGTTATTTAAAATCAGTTTTGCAATGGGATAAGCCAATATTCCCCCGATAACAGATGTGCCAAAAATTTCTCCCACATAAGCATAGGGCAGCTTTTTACCATAATAATATAAAACTCCTGCAAGCAGCGCTCCGCACATGCTTCCGGGAAAAGCCATAAGCGTCCCAAGCCCCAGCAGATTGCGGATTATACTTGTAATAAATGCTGCCGCCAATGCATAGCCCGGCCCTAAGAATACAGCTCCCATTATATTCATCAAATGCTGAACCGGAGCGCATTTTGAGCCTAATACGGGAAAAGAAAACATGGAACCTACTACTGAAATGGCAATAAATATTCCGGTTAGTGTTAATTTCTTTATATTTTGTTTTTCCATCTTCTATCTCCTGTTAATTTTATAATTGTGCTCCAGGGGACCGGAACCCTTACCTAAATCAAGACCTGCTTTTAATGCCCCTGACAGATAATCTTTGGCATTTTTTACTGCCTGCGCTAAGGGCTGTCCCAATGCCAGATTGCTGGCAATAGCGCTTGATAACGTACATCCTGTGCCATGGGTATTGGGATTTTGTATTTTTTCTCCAAAAAACCATACGGCCTTTCCATTCTCCCAGAGAACATCATTTGCCGCATTTTTTCCGTGCCCTCCCTTTACCAGAACTGCCCTGCCGTAATCCTTGGAAATCTTTGCCGCCGCCTGCTCCATATCTTTATCTGTTCCGATTTTCATACCGCTTAACACTTCAGCTTCCGGGATATTAGGGGTACTTAAATCCGCTAAAGGCATCAGTTCTTTTTTCAATACTGCCGCCGCCTCATCCTTTAACAGCTTTGAACCGCTGGTGGATACCATCACTGGGTCCAATACTATTTTTTCTGCCCCGTATTCCTTTAGTTTATCGGCAATCACATGAATCAACGCCCCGTCACTTACCATACCAATTTTTACTGCATCCGGATAGATATCCGTAAAAATACAGTCTAACTGCTGTGCCAAAAATTCCGGTGTAGAATCCAAAATGCCGTACACGCCTGTGGTATTTTGCGCCGTCAATGCAGTTATGGCGCTCATGGCATAAAGCCCATGCATGGTAATGGTTTTCATATCTGCCTGAATGCCTGCCCCGCCGCTGCAATCACTCCCTGCAATGGTAAGCACTGTCTTCATGAAATCTCCCCTCCTGCTCCACATTATTTGCGGGCTGGTTTACGCCTTGCTTACGTCTCCCTGCCCGCCTGTAAATTCTGCATTTAATTATAAACTTTCCTTTAATGATATACAAGACCTGTTTTTACAAATTCATAGCTTCACCAAGAAAGTGATATGTGTCTTCTCTGAAATCCCTGCTCATATCATTGGTGATAATTGCGCTTCCTTCATATCCTTGTAAATCTTCTAAAACTGTGCCTTCCTGGATTTCCTGATACTTGTCGCCTTTCCATGTCAGAAGCACATAACCGCTGCGTCCCCTGTCTGAATCATTGCCAATAGCGCCATTGCCCTCTGTTGTCTGGCCTTCGTTACCTGCTGCTGTTCCCGTTGCGCCGTTTTCTGTGGTTCCCGCACTGTTGCCTTCTGTGGTTCCTGCTCCGTTGCCTTCTGTGGTTTTTGTGCTGTTGTCTTCTGTGGTTTTTGTGCTGTTGCCTTCTGCGGTTTTTGTGCTGTTGCCTTCTGCGGTTCCTGCGCTGTTGCCTTCTGCGGTTCCTGCTCCATTACTGTCTGTGGCTCCCGTGTCATCAGCGCCCGTTCCCAGGTTGTCCTGTGTTATATCATTATTCATGCCTATATTGTTGCACAAAATTAAATCCCTGTAACCCTCTGTCATATGGTTGCTGATATACACAGGTGCGCTGATTCCCGTAAACTCCTGTAAAATAGAATCCGCCGTAAGGCTGTCACCGGAAGCATCCAGCCAGATAAGGCGGTTGCCTCCATCCTGATTTAACCTTTCTCCCATAACCATTACCAGAATCTCATTTTTACTGTCTCCGTTCAAATCCACATAATTGTAGTAATAACTGATATTCTGATAGTCTTCCTCTGCAATATTTAAGTGCTGGGCAATCACCTGCTCCAACTCTCCATGGGCATCCGTTTCTCCCTCCGCGCCCTCAAATCCTTCCGGAAGTTCCAATGCATTGCCAAGCTGCAATTGATTGAAATCCGACTCTGTTCCGTTTTCTGTACTTTCCATTACAGATTCACTTCCAATAGTGCCTGCCCCCTGGTTTTCCGTATTGTCCACACTTCCTGTATTATCCTTATTGTCGTTCGCCCTTCCACATCCTATTGCCGACATGGCAATAACCGTAGATAAAAATAATGTAAATACTTTTCTTTTCATATGAAATCTCCTTATCATACATTAGTTTTTTGTATTTCTATAACAGTTTTTCCTAAAATAACCTAAACTATGCGTAACCAAATTAATTCTTGCATCGAACGTATTTTTGCATTATACTATTTGTTACAAACTGGGTAACTGTTCAGGACAGCCTCAAACACTTGCTGTTTGAGGCGTAAGAACATGATTCAGGCGTGCAAAAATGCCATCGCGAAGCGATTTTCATGCATTTTTTCAACATATCTGTGAAGGTACTGAACAGATACCAAACTGGAAGAAAAACGAGGGATTATATATGAACAGAAAAGATATCTTAGAACTAAAACGCAGAATGAAAAAAGAAGACTGCACTTTTACCCGCATGTGCGGCTGTTATGTAGACGGTGAGCGCAATAAAGTGGTAACATTCGGAGAAACATTTTTAAACCTGGAAGACGAAGAATTTTATAAATACCTGGAAATTGCCAAAAAAACTCTTTCCGGTACTCTTGGCAACAATCTTTTGGAATTTGAATTTCCTTTGGAGGAAGAATCACCGGGGGGCAGGCAGCAGTTTCTTATGGCGCTTAGGCAGAGCGTTTTAAAAAATGATGATTTAGTGGAACGTTTTTATGATTTGGTTATTGAACATTACTCTTATGCCGGAAATTACCTGATTCTTTTATTCCATGATGCCTATGATGTTATGATAAAAACAACGGACAATAATAAACTGGATGAATCGGAGGAAGTATACGAATACCTTCTCTGCGCCATCTGCCCGGTGGTTTTAAGCAAGCCCGGCCTGGGTTACAGAGCAGACGAAAACAGAATCGGCCCAAGGCTGCGGGACTGGATTGTAAGCATGCCGGAAACAGGTTTTATCTTTCCTGCCTTTACCGACCGCAGCACGGATATCCACTCTGTGCTGTGCTACCACAAGAATCCCAAAGAACCTCACAACGAACTTGTGGAGGAAGTCTTAGGATGTGCTTCCAAACGGACAGCCGCCGAGAAAAAACAGGCATTTGAAACCGTTGTAAAAAATGCCTTTTCCGGGGACGAAGAAACCTCTATGGATGTTTTTTACGACATTCAGCAGGGCTTAAAAAGCATGGCTGAAAGTCAGGAAGAAGAAGATAACCCAGAACCGGTTGTCATCACATCGGAGACTATCGGGGAAATTATGGAAGAAAACCATGTTCCTGCTCCGGCAGCCGCCACAATCCAGGAGTCCTACGCCAAAGAATTTGAAGATGAGCTTCCTCAACTGGACCATATTTTAGATGAAAAAGCTGCCGCAATGGGCAGCAAATTAAAGGAAGAGAAAGCGTTAAAAACCTATGATGTTATCCTCCGAGTGAAACCGGAAAAAGCTTCCCAGATTAAGTCCCAGCTCATTGATGGGCAGAAATGCCTTGTCATTCCCATGGAGGAAAACGAACACGCCGCCATCAACGGAGTAAACACAACCATCTAGCTGTTACAAAAATATACATACAATGGGAATGGTGACGATGGAACATAAAGTACTTAACACAATGCCATTGGTACTGCATGTTTCATCTGCACCATTTTCTTTTGCAATTAAAGTGATAATGCTTCCCACCGGCATAGCCAGTTCCAATGCAAACACTCCAAACACAACAGAATCAAGAGGCAGGTTCTTCATTAAAAGAATCACCGCAACAGGAAGTATTAACATACGGATTACCGTAAAAAGATACATTTTCCCATTAGTAAAAATAACTTTTAAATCTGCTTTTGCAATGGACACGCCAATCAGAATCATAGACAAAGGAATGGTGGCATTGCCAAAATACTTGCAAAATTTCATCACCGGTTCCGGTACGGAAATCTGAAATGCAAAAATCACAATTGCCCCCACAGAGGCAATCACTCCCACATTAAAAATACGTTTCCACTGTGCCCCCTCTCCTTCCCTCGTTTCCCGGGGAACAAAATCTTCCCTTTGGGCTGCCGCCCTTTTTGCCAGTACAATTCCGATAGTGTAAAGCAAAAGATTATATCCCAGCATATAAAATGCAATATAGATAACACAGTCCATTCCGAAAACACTGGTAATCACCGGAATCCCCATAAACCCTACATTGGGAAATAATGTCATTAAACGGTACACATCCCGTTCCGACTTTTTGGGTCCAAGCAGGCATATGACTCCCATGCCGAATACCCATAACAGCACATAAAACAAAACCATTAACAGAAGATTCTGCCACACAAGGGTTCCATTCCCCCCGGAATCTTTTCCCAAAACCCCATAAACAATCAGCAGAGGGTTAAAAATATTTACTACTATTCTTGACAGTTTCTGGTTTGCCGGCTCGTCTAACCATTCTTTTTTCCACAAAAAATAACCGATGAGCATCATTGCAAACAACATCAACATCTGACTTAAAATGATTTGTATATTCATTGTCTAAAAATCTTCTTTCATTAAGTTGTAGGCATTTGCGGCTGCTTCCTCCACCGTTGCCTCATGATATAATACACTGACACAGGCGCTTTTAAAAGTATCGCTTAAAATGGAATCTTCAAACTTTGGATTCATCAAATATGTTTCATTTGCCTCCACTTCGTTTGCAGCATCATTCATTAATCCTGCCAGTTCATTATTTTTCTCCAGAATATCTTTCCCCTTCTTGTTAAAAGGAATACCTTTATCCAAAAGCTGCCCCATTGCCATTTCTTCACTGGACACTAAAAACTCCAGCAATTCCGCCGCCTCTTTGGGATGGGTGGTATTGGCGCTGACTGCGTACATAGTCGCCGGCCTTACATACAAACCCGTGCGGGATGCCCCGCTTAAAACCGGGGTTTTTCCCACTACACTGGTGCCTCCTGACTCTTCAATATATCCTCCGAATTTCTCCGCACTGTTAATCCACTGGATTGTACCTGCATATGTGCCTTCTGATAACCTATTATCCGTCCTTTGGGAAATCTCCTCCACAACTCCTTTATCCACCAAATCCACATAAAAGGAAATCATCTCTCCCAGTTCTTTTTCCGTAAAATTAAACTGCCCGTCTTCCGTGATAATGGCTTTTCCCGAAGCCTGCTCCTCATAGGCAACGCAGGTAAACCACATTGCCACACTGCCCATATCCAGAGGATAAATGCCATCCTGGCTCATAACCTGTGCCGCACTGAAAAGATCGTCCCAACTGCCCGGAAGTTCCAATCCGTATTTATCATAAATATTCTTATTGTAAATAAAAACCTGTCCATTCTGGGCAATGGGAAGAGCATTTAAAGAATCTCCCACCATACCATAGGATAATACGGTTTCATCATAATTATCCAGGTTTAATATGTCAGATACGGAATTTAAATCATAAAATCCCGTGCCGTCCGGGGAATATCCGCTTACCCAGGAATAATTTAACTGCATCACATCTGCTTCTGTGTGAGCCCTCATTTTAATATCCGTCTTTTCCTTAAAACCTGTAAACTCGCTGTATTCCAGATTTACCTTAATATCAGGATGCTGTTTTTCAAATTCCTTTACCGCTGCAATGGTATATTCATTCCTGTCATCCGGCCCCCACCAGGAAAAAGTCAGTTCAGTCTTCTCTTCCCCTTCTTCAAATGTAATATCTCTGGAAGAACCGCAGCCTGTCAAAGAGGCAATCAAAACTGTTCCCATAAGCCCTGCTGCCAGTATACGTTTATTTAGATTCATTCTGCCTCCTCCTTAGAATTATCTTTTGATATTTTAAACTTGCTGAGTGAATGGTGGAGCGTGGATGCAGCCAGCTCTAAATCCGCCGCTTTGCTGGATAACTTCCGGCTGATATCCAGTTCTTCAATGCTGACGCTTAAAACTTCCTCTGTATTGGCAGAAGAATGTTCCGTAATCTCCAATATATTTTTTGTCGCATCTAAAGATTCCTCTTTTAACGTGCTCATCTCCGTGGTCAGCGAACCAATCTGGCTAATTTTCTCACTAATCAAATCCGTGGAATTAACAATCTGCTGGAAAGAATCTGCCGTATCCGAAACCATTAAAGACTGCTCATTAAACACTTCCTTGGCATTCTCCAGAATATCCACTGTCTGCTTCACATACTGGCGGATTTTTACAATAACCTCATTAATATCATGGGTGGATTGTTCTGTCTGGGATGCCAGCTTACTTACTTCTCCGGCAACCACTGCAAAACCTCTGCCTGCCTCTCCCGCCCTGGCGGCTTCAATAGATGCATTTAAAGCCAGCAGGCTTGTCTCCTCACTGATAGAGAGGATAAAGGAAAGCACTGATTCAATATTGCCCACTTCATTCACCAGTATATCAAAAGTTTCATTCATATGATTCATAGACGCATTTACCGCATCTGTCTTCCGGCGCAATTCCTCAATCTGGGAAATGGAATTATTACCGATTTCCCTGGTAGACCGGGAACTGGTATTGGCTTCCTCCACATTGCTGATTGTCCTTCCAATATTATTCGCCAGTGTTTCCAGAGAACCAAATGTCTTCTGGGATTCATCCAACTGTGTTGTCGCGCCTTTTGCCACTTCTTCCATGGCAATGGTAATATTCTCGGAAATCGTGCTGGACTGCTTTGCAATATCATTAATGGTAACAACCTGCTCCTGCATCTCATCTGCCACCTGAGATACTTCGTCTAACAATTCACAGATGTGTCCCATCATCCTGTTAAAACTTTTGGATAAAATATCCAGCTCGCCAAAAGTCTTAAAATCGGCTGAAACGGTAAGGTCTCCATTTTCCGCCAACTGCATAATCGCCGTAATGCTGCGGATAGGTTTTGTAATGGAATGGGCAAATGCCGTTCCTGCAATCACCACTAGCACAACGCCAACCACCGCAATAATCACAATAAAATTTCTAATCTCATATATTTCTGACAAAATAGAATCCGTAGGCACTGTGGTAACAATTTTCCAGTTATCCCCGCAGGTATTTACCGTTACCAATTGCCCGCTTCGGATAAAAGTACTGCGAATGGCGGAGGAAACTTTATCCTGAATGCTTTCATCCAACGCCGTGCCTCCTGACTCCTCATCTATTGTGGAATATATAATCCGGTTATCGGCATCCACAATACGCACCGTCATATCCTGCATCTGGTCTGAGGTTTCCATTAAAGCCCCCAAATCAGCGGAATAAATGGATGCAAGAAGAATTGCCCCGTCATTCACCCGCTTAACATAAAACATCCTTGTAAAATATCCGTCCACTCCGGTAAACCATCCATCCTGAGTAGTGTCCCTGACAATATAACCCGACAGCTTCTCATAGAGTGTATCCGCCCCGAACAGAGAAGACGTGCTGGAAGCCAGTTTCCCCACCGATTTATTGTTTGAATAAATCACGCAGAAATCCCCAAAATTGTCCATCAGACTGTTGGTCAGCAATGTGGATTCAATCTGGGAACGAATCTGTATCTTCTCATAATCATCAATGGATTCATCCGTATCCATGTATTCACAGATAAGGCTGTCCGCAAAAATCAGGGATGAAATATCCTCAATACTGTCTAATTGCCCGTTAATGCCAAGTCGTATCTGATCGCTGATTGCCGTGGTAAGAGAGCCCACCTTATTCTGCATGGTGGAACTGGTCTTTGCAATGGACAATGCCGCCACTGCCAGAATACCTGCCAAGGCAATTATCACATAGGAAGCCACCATACGGGTTCTGATAGAGCCGCCCTTCATCTTCTGCCTCTGGAATTTATCTTTATTTTTGGTTTTTTTCTTTGGTTCCTTTTTTATTTTCGCCATAAAATACGCTCCTCCCTCATACACATAAGTATAAAATATGCCTCTTGCTATTTCAATGTATTTTTAAAAAAGAATTTTCAGAAAATTGTTTTCATAGTCAGCAATTTGCGTTATGATAATAGTATACTCCAAAACATACAGCTATTTCAAATCTTATTTGATTACGGAAAGGATGGTGGACTGCTTATGACAAACCCACGTCTTGCAGATATTTATATTAGAATTTACCATAAAAAGCCTTTAACCATGGATGACCTTTTCTTTTTATTCAAGTACGACCCGGAATGTTTTGAAAAAACCTGTATTAATCTTTTCTACAAAGTTCCGGCTGCCAGGAAGCTGGCACAGCAGAATAATGAAAAAGATCCGGACTCCCAGGAACTTATAAAAGACATGGAGAAAATTATTAAGGAAAACATAGATGACACATCCGCCCCCGCTTTATCAAAGGAAGAGGACGCCGCAAAAAGGCGGGAGATGGTTGGCATTATATTGGAAAATTTAAAGAAAATGGATAAAAGCGAATTTAATGTTCAAAATGTCAGCGCGGAAAAGGTAAAAGAATTACTGGGGAATCTGTACATGGAAATGCTGTTCCCCCATAACAACAGGGATAAATATTTTCATTTTGAAAACAATGAAAGCGGCAGTTCGTTTAATCAGAAGGCTTGATTATTTATAATTCTTTTAGGTAAACTTGTTAATACAATTGAAAATGGCGAACTTAATTATAAAGATATTCAAGAAATTACAGAATATTGTGAGCATATTGACAGCTACAATATAGAACAGCTATCTGCAAAAATTCTGTTTAATTTAACAAAAAATACAGGATTTGAAGTATCAAAAGGGAATATCGGTGAATGTTGGATAAAATCTTGTTGTGAGTGGAAAACTCGAATGGACAATGATGTTTGTGGTCTTGATAACAGTAGATTACGGCTTAGTGATAAAATGAAACATATTTATGAAAGAACAAGCCTTGTAACTCAGTTTCAAAATATAGGGTTGGAGGTGGTATTATGATTACAATTTTCAAGAATAAAAATGATATTCCACAAGATATGGAATATGTTGAACTAAATGATATTTATTTTAATCAAAACACCTCTGCTAAACTTGATTCCAAAGCTGAAAAAATAATAAAGATAATAGATGAATCAAAATTAATCAGCAAGTACAAAATACGTTCAAAATTTGATGATAATATATTGGATATAGACAAGCTGTCTGCCGGATGTAAGACAGTGTTGAATGTACTATACAATCCTGACAAAGTATTTTGTTTAAAGGAATGTGGGAACAATGCATTAGAGATATTATACAGTTTAACATCAGGAAATGTTTATAGTGATTATCCATTAATTTCTTTTGAAATGGAATCGGCAAATGTACAGACTTCATCAGGGCAAAAAAAAATTTGTGATTATGAAGAATTAAAGGAGTGGTGGAACAATGAAGAGTAAGCCGATTGTAATGAATCATTTTTCTACGGTTCATACTTCTTTTGTTGTTGATTTAAACTTTACAAATAATATTACAATATTGACTGGGGATTCCGGAACTGGAAAAACGGTATTATTTTCTTTTATAAAAGAGTGCATGGCCTTGAACCCAAATATTATGTGCCTGAATTATCTGGATTACCAGAGAGACATAGCCAGTATGATTAAATCTGCAGAGAAAAAGCTAATTGTGATTGATAATGCGGATGTGCTTCTGGATGATGATATAAGAAAACATATTGCAGTTGATGATAAAAACCAGTATTTGATAATTGGAAGAAATCCGAAAAATCTGTTTACTACCAGGGAGAATTTGTTTGAACTTGTAACCGAGAAGCAGGGAGAGCAGACAGTGTTGAAAATTAAGAATTATCTATAACTTGTGATTGTAAAAAGCAGTGTAAGTAACACAAACTTATGCCTGGATGCACGCGTAAATATATCCCAAGAACTTATGAAGCTCCTGGGATACTCTTATTATTTCACTTTGATTTTTACTTTTGCTTTCTTTTTGCTTCCGTCTTTTGCCGTGGCAGTAATTGTAACTTTGCCTTTCTTCTTTCCTTTTACCACGCCTTTGGAATTTACGGTGGCTACATTTTTGTTGGAGGATTCCCAGCTTACCTTAGTATTTTTCGCTGTTGCCGGAGATACCACAGCTTTTAATTTCAGCTTCTTTCCTTTCTTCACTGCCTTTTTTTCTGCCTGAATGGAAATCTTGGAGACTTTCACATCCTTAGATTGTACCTTCACTTTAAATACAGCCTGTTTTCCATTGGAAGATTTCGCCGTGATGGTGGCAGTTCCCTTCTTAATGCCCTTCACCACTCCTGTGGGGCTGACCGTGGCTATCTTCCCATTGGAAGATTCCCAGGTCACTGTTTTATCCACTGCATCGCTTGGGGAAACTTCTGCCTTAAAAGTGTATTTGGATTTTGTTTTAATAGCCAGTGTCTTATTGTTTACGCTGTTTCCCTTGTAGGTTACATTCACTGCGGTTACAGCCTTATTGTTGTTCTGGTTATTACCCGTGGATGTTGACGTATCAGTTTTGTCCGTATTTCCAGCATTACTATTTTGAGAACTGTTTCCAGTACTGTTATAATGGATTGTTACATTGTCACTCAAGCCTTCCTCTTCTTCATCATCAAAAACTGCTGCCCACTGCTCTTCACTGCCTGAATAATAGATATCTTTTAAAGATTCACAACCCTGAAATGCATTCCCTTCTATGCTGGTTACACTTGATGGTATCGTTATGCTCGTCAAACCGCTGCACTCATAAAACGCCTGACCTCCTATGCTTATTACACTTGATGGTATCGTTATGCTGGCTAAACTGCTGCAACCACCAAAGGTTCCTACTTCTATGCTGGTTACACTTGATGGTATCGTTATGCCGGTTATGCTGCTGCAATCTTCAAACGCCCATCCTATGATACTTGTTACACCACTTGGTATGATAATTGAACCTGTTGTCTTTTCATTAACAGCAACAAGAATATTATTTATAATCAATAAAGCATTTTTTTCAAGTTCATTATCCAACCAGGCTGTATTATCAAAGGCCTTCAATCCTATACTTGTGACACTAGGCGGTATTGTTATGTTCGCTAATTTGTAACATTCATCAAATGCCCACTTTTCTATGCTGATGACGCCTTCAGGAAGTGTTATGTTTGTTAAACTCCAACAGTCTGCAAATGCACTGTCTTTTATGCAAGTGACACCTTTTGGAATATTGATGCTCGCTAAGCTGCTGCATCCTTCAAATGTACTGCCTTCTATGCAGGTGACACCTTTTGGAATATTGATGCTGGTTAAGCTGCTGCATTCCATAAATGCTCCCCCCTCTATGCTGGTGACGCTCTCAGGAAGTGTTATGCTCGTTAAACTCCTGCAACCTGCAAATGCACAGCGTTCTATGCTGGTAATATTTCCTGAAAATTTTACTTCCTTTAAATTACTGCAATCACTAAATGTAGTGTCTCTTATACTTGCTACATTTTTTGGAATCGTTATGCTTGTTAATCCTCTGCAAGTATCAAATGCACTTTCCCCTATGCTTGTTACACTTTCTGGAATCGCTATACTCGTGACTTGCTGACAGTAGCTAAATGCAAAATCTTCTATACTGGTTATGCCTTTTGAAATTACTATACTATTTACACTGCAATTGTTAAATGCATTAGCGGTTATACCGGTTACTTTTATATTTCCGCTTTCCAAAGTACTGGGAATTGTTACAGATTCTGCTCCTCCTCCTATATATTTTGTTATCCTTGCTGATTTACCATCCTCCGACACTACATATTGAAAACCACCTTCTGTTTTCGGAGCATTATCTACTGCATATACATTACCCCCCCCGCTATCGGACAGAGAACTGTGCTTGCACATACACTTATGGCAAGCAGAATTGATAATAATTTTTTCTTCATAAGTTTTTACCTTTCCTTTTGTAATTTTAATTACATCGTTAAAAGCTCTTCTCCACCCCATATATGCATGTAAGCGGAGAAGCGGCTTTATAACACTGTAATATGTCTTAAATTTTCTTAATATCCTCTAAAATATTATTAATTGCTTTTGGATGCCGTTTGTTATAAACAGCCATATTTTACTACTCTATGTACTGCCATAATTTACTGCCGGATTCTGTTTAATCGTTTTCATAATCATCACCTCCTCGTATCCTCTCGCTACTGTTAGCAGTATAGCCATTATACATCCGAAAGAACTATTTTTCAACAATTAGTTGTTTCTGGCTGCCAAATGCATATACTAATAATTTATGTATCATTTTGTGGACAATCTTTATGCTTCTTCTTACTGACTCTTCCTCCTCATTCATTTCCAGGGATAATTCCAGCATTTGCAGCACATTTTCGATATCTTCTAATTCCTCCTTTATCTCTGCGTCTAAATTTTCCATCTGCTCCATTTCATATCGCCTCCCTTCCCCCGTGTCCTTTATATTTAGGGTTCTGTCTATATAGAGTGCGGTTTTTGCAAAAAGGTTGCAGTAAATGGAAAATTTTTTTATTTTTTTCCAATCGAGCAGAGAAGATTTTTCCTTACGCGCTCGTGTGCATTAAAAAAACAGGGTACAAGCCCCTGCTTTTTACTCTTTTTAGTATTTATTTTCCAGTTCCTCCGCGGCTTTCTCCATGGCTTCCAGGTCAAACAAGGCCGGGCTTACACCCAGTTTAAAAACTCCATATTCAGTTTCCGGTGTTATTTCAGACATGCCTTCCACTGGCACCCCGTTTTCATCCACCCATTTTCCGTTCACGGTTTTATAGTGTTCCGGGTCAATATGACCATGTTTCAGATAAATAAGCTGCGTTATGGGATTTTCTCTACTAAGGAATTTGGTATATTCCACTTTTCCGTTAAAACCGAAACATGCAAAATTTCCGCCTTCTTTTCTCTGCTTATAATATAAAGTGACGTTTCCGGTCATTGTATTCATAAGCTGTGGCTGAAGCGACTTGCCCCCGGTATAATCTTTTCTACTGGCTTTACCTGCAATCACACTGTTTTTCACAGTCAGCTCATCCACAGAAACACGGATGTCTTCTATACCTGTGGGAGCCCGCTTCCATTCCGGCGTTTCATCATTTATAAGCCTTGTGCTAATGGAAACACATCTGCCTTCCGCCTGCCCGTCTTCAAAATTTCCCACTGCAAGGTAATCTCCGTCTACAAGGATTCCCTTTCCCGTAAGGGTGGGCTTTAGTTCCCGGCTCTCCCCGTCATAATACCATGCATGGGATTTTTCTTTGCTTCCCCTATGGGAAAATTTATTTGAAATCTGCTCTCCGTTTTCATCCTGATAATAAATAACATTGGAACCCGTATAATCCTCTTCATCATCAGCCACGGAATAATCCAGCATACACAAATCTTCCAGGTTTCCCTCTTCGCAAAGCTGCATGACCTGGTCAAACAGATTCTGGGTTTCCTGGGATATGACGGGAGCTTCGGGCACTGAAAGGGCAATGGCTGCTGCGGTACCCGCAACACAGACTGCCGCCGCTCCCGCTGCCGCCTTTACCTTTGCCGCAGAGGACATTTTTGCCCACAGGGCTTTTAATTTTCCAATAAGCGAAGCCTTCCCTGCAGCTCCTGCTCCGGCACATGCCACCAGCGCGGCGGACATGGGCTCTAAAACGCTGTTTCTTGCTTCTTCCTCCAGCAGTGCAAACATAAACGGCGCAACATTGTAAAGCCTGGTATCCTTCTTGATATCCAGTTCCTCCACAGCCAGCTTGATTTTCGCCCTTGCCCTGTTCAGATGGGATTTCACCGTGCCCACCGGTACGCCAAACTCCTCCGCAAGGCTCTCCTGGCTCTGCTCATTGTAATAGTACCCGATTACGCACAACCGCTGCATGTCGCTTAAATTGTCAATAATCTCCTGTATAAGCCGCTGTTTTTCCCTGTCCTGCATCATCTCTTCAGGTATCAGCGCCATATCATCCGGGATTTCCTCAACCTTCCCGTCCGTATTCTCCGCTGGAAAACTCTGGTTTTTCTTTAAATAGGCAAAGCATTTCCGATTCGCGATAACTGCCGCCCAGTTTAAAAAATTCTGCACATCATTTAAGCTCCCGATGTTTTTTACAATTTCCAGATATGTTTCCTGAATCATGTCCCGAACCGTTTCTTCGTCCTTCACTACATGCATGACGCAGACATAAAGGTAACGGTAGGACTGCTCGTACACCCTGGCAAACGCCTCCTGGTTTCCGTCTTTGTAAGCCTGCACGGCTTTTGCTAAATCTTCTGAAGTTTTCATTATAATTTTTCTCCTCTTTTGTTTAAATGCAAATAATAGTTGTAATACTAAATATTGATACATACAGAATCTATTTGCAACCTATTGTATTTTTATTTTTAATATACTGTGCCAAAAGGTTCCGAAAACGCTTAACTGGCACAAGGAGGTAATTTCATGATTAACGGTTTAAATAAACGACTTCAGGCTTCACGCAAAAACTGCGGCCTTTCAAGGAAACAGGTTGCCGCACAGGTGGGCGTATCGGAAAGCCTGATTGGCCTATACGAAACGGCCGCAAGACAGCCATCCCTGTCCGTACTAATCAAGCTGGCTGCTTTATTCCATGTGACAACGGATTACCTGCTGGGCTGCGAGGCAGCGGATAAACGCTCCATATCCCTGGACGGCCTGAATGAAAACCAGATAAAGGCTCTGACGCTGACAGCCAAGTGTTTCCGCAACCAGGCGGAAGAATACTAACTCCTGTAATCGTTCTTTAACTTACAATACACATAATAGCATTTTTCCGTGTTTTTGAAAATGACCCGTTTAATTTCCATGTTACAATCATGTGACAAACGGGACAATCTTTTTTCCCAAGGATACAATGCAAAAATAAATAAGCCTACCTTGTACTTTGCCGAGACAGGTAGGCTTTAGCCATTTTGAGAGGAAAACCACTTTGTGGGCGGTTGCTCCTTTTCTGACTATAATATTGCGTTTCAGACAATAAGATTCAAATAATTATTTTGTAGAATATGGGCGTGCTTTTACACTGCCGGCATTTTAAATAAACTATCTGTTTCTGTATCTTCACAGATATAATGCAAATATGCATGAAAATGGCATTTTTACACACGTAAATCATGTTCTATATCTCAAACAGCAAGTGTGTGAGACTGCTCGAATCAGTCATAAAAAAGTTATAATAATAAATGAATCACCTCACAACTCGCGGGGAATTACTATACTGGTTGTAACTTATTCTTTAATTCAATCACTTGTTCAAGGGCAAGCCCAGAATACAATGCAATTTCTTCCAAAGACAATTTCCCCACTTCTATCATCCTCAATGCAGATTGTCTTTTCTCCTGCTCTACACCCTGCTCATATTTTTCCTGATAATTCATCTGCAAAGTCATATAATCCAGCCTCCATTTCTCATTCTCTCGAACAGACCGCACTGCCTCATCTAACTCTCTGGTAAAATCATCCCTCGGCTCCTTACCATCAATAAAATCAAGCAGCCGTTTCATCTCCGGGGTAACATCATCCATTGTACCTTTGGTATTTAAAATAATCTTCGTGGTATCATCTCCAAGACCCAAGTTTGAATTTTGGATACAACGGTTTTCAAAAGTATAAATGTGTCGGCCTTCTCCAAACAAATCAAAAGTACATATAAAAATAATAAAACTTCGTTTTAAATCTTTGTAATTATCCCCTTTTTCCAAAATATTCAAGTCTATCATCCCTTGATAATATCTTGTTCTTTTCGGAATGTTTCTATTCTCCGTTGTCTGCATTTCGATATTGTATACCGTTTCTTTTCCTTCTTCCACATAGATATCCAAACGTACACTTTTTGCATCCGCAGAAACATCTATCGTCTTTTGCGACTTCGGATATTCAATGTGGGATATTTTAATACCAAGTATCCTCTCTAAAAAAGGCTTACAAAACTTCGGATTTCTCATAATAACGCTAAACATGAAATCATCTTTTATTTGCAATTCCTCAAATGCTTTTTCTATCATCGCATTTCCTCTTTTTGTTTTTATTATAATATGTGCCTATGTAGTTGGCAAGTAGATATATCTACATTCAAACAGTCATTTTTCAGGGTCATTTTTCAGAACACGGGCGTGCTTTTACACTGTTGTAAAATCTCAAAAACGTGCTATAATTTTACTAAGCAAAGGAGCATTACCATGAAAACTAAAATACAATGGCATATGCAAGTCTTTATAAATCCTACGGGAAAACAGTGGGCGGCATAAAGGCAGATGATATTACGGTATCCATTATCCACGAAGCAAAACCAGACGGTTTATTCCGGTATTTTGAAGAGCATACATATCCGGTGGCAAATCCTTACCCGGGAATCTACTATATAGAGGACCCGATTATGTTCCCGGCACAGATAATTGTCACCAGAGAATTGAATGAAAAATACCATAAATGGCTGAAAGCCCTGTCGGGGCATTTAAAGAAAGAAAATATCCAGGAACTTTTGGACAGCAGAAGCCATATGACCCAAAAAGCAGACTTGGAACTGGCGGATTCCATTCTGGAAGTCTGCATCGGAGCTAACCGGAAAATCATTGAACAATTAAAGGAAGGTGATAATATGTATGATGCATTAATGGAGATTATGGAGCCTAAAATTAAATTACGGGAGGATAAACTCCGAAAAGAAATCCGAAAAGAAGATATACAGGGAGCCATAAATATTCTCAAAAATTTAAACCTTGAAAATTCAAAGATAAAGTCTGAAATTATTAAAGAATATAAATTGTCCGAAAGTGAAGCAGAGGCATTTTTGTAAATCTGCATTTATGCTTAATTGGTACAGAAATGGTGTAAATCCTTATCCTCATTGCTGGGGCAGAATTACAGCAGTATTTCTTCTTAGTCATCCCATTAATGGTATATATGATGTGAAAATGCAGATTCAATAAATCTCACTGAAGAATATTTGAAAATTATACCCGTGAGCCAAATGATTTGCCAACAGGTATTCTCTATTTATATTAGAATAGCAAATCATTTGGCAAATGTGTATCCTTAATGATTGAATAAAAGGCTTTACACCCAGTATAAACCCGCTTATAATATAGATATCAATATAAAGGCGGTGATTATATGGAGGTGGCAGAAATGACAGAAAAAGAAATGATAAAAATATCAATTGAAGAGTTTGATAGAATACAAGACTATATGATATCTTGTGAAAAAGATTCAGAAACATACAGAAAGATGAAAAGAAGGTATATATCATTAAAAGCAATACTGACCGCTTCAGGTGTTAATCTTACTGAAATTGATTATATTAAAGAATAACAATTAAAGAATACAAAAACACATAGGTGTAAACCCTATACCCCCATTGCCGGGGCAGGATTTTACACCTTTTTTGCTGCATAAAAAATTCTCAGCCTGGAATCTTCTTTTCAGACAAAATATAGTTTATCAGCGCAGACTTGGGAATTTATGTTCACATTAAATTCAATTATAACACCAGAACAAATAAAAGAAAGAATTTAGAACAACAAAGATATTATAATTAAGTACACCCCATTCCAATGTACTTCTTAATTTATTCCCGCGAGCAACGAGCCAAGTGACTGCTTGCAGACATTTGGCGACTGCCGCGAGGGGCGCTGTGTGCCGGTGGCACACGTTAAGCGCCGACCGGTTCACAACGTCCAGTGGACGTTGGTTCTGAACCGACCGAAGTGGAACGGAGAAGCGGAGCGTAGACCAAATACCCCGCCGCTCTGCAGCGTTGCAAATTTGATACCCCGTTGCTTGCAGCGGGGTATTTGATTTAAGCAACATTTTTTAATATATAAAAATATGTTGCTTAAATAAATATTTTTTAGAATAGCCAAAACATTGTAAAATCAGCAAAAATGCAGTATAATAAAGTAGATAAATAAGTTTAGGAATAAATTCGGAGAAATAGAAAGTATGAAAAAATTACTAAGTAAGACAATAGAAAATCACAAGGCAGACCTAATCTTGGAAGATAATGGCACAATATCAATATTAGTAGACAATGAGAAAATAGAGAACCTGGGTGGAACCACTTATAGTTTAGTACAATCGGACAGCTGGGTAAAACAAGCACTCCTGCAATCCTGTGTGCAAAATCATCTATATAAAAAACAGTCACGTGCAGAAATGGAAGAACTGGCCAAGTTATATTTTTAATAGGAGAATATTATGAGTAGAAATAAAGAGTTTATATTACAACATGAGGATACAAAGCTGGCACTCTTTAGATACAATGGTACAAATATAGAAACAGAGAGTATAGTAGTAAATGATAAAACAACACACATACTACCTTTTTTGTCACTCTCATCAGAAAAATTAGAATCCAAGATAGCACAATGGATAATCAATAGAGGAATTCCGGTAACAAGGGATGATATAAAGAAGGACATAGGTGACAAAACACTCTTAGATATTTTAATACAAAATTTAGGTTTGTCATTGACAGACCATTATTGGTTTAATCCAATAAAAGAAACAAAGTCCTGGGCAGAAGTAAATTTATATACAAATAATTTTAAATCAATTTACACATTAGACCTAAGGGAAGATATAAAAGACATAGCAGGCAAAACAAACTTTATCCCAAGTGCATCATTAAAAGGAGATTTAAAGAAAAAATGGATAATAGATGAGCAGGGTGCCAGAAGGTTAGTCAAGGGTAATTACGGTAAATCATGCAGGCAAAGTTTATGTGAAGTATTAGCAACAGAAATACACAAAAAGCAAGGAAAATTTGAGTACACACCATACAGCTTAATACAAATAAGTTCAAATGGTAACAAAGTAATAGGTTGTGAATGTCCAAACTTTACAGATATAAACACAGAGTTCATACCAGCAATAGAAATTATAAACAGTGAAAAGAAAAGTTCAAGCTTATCTTATTATGACCAATACATCCAAATTTGTGAAAACAGAGGCATATCATATATAAGACCCTTTATGGAGTATCAAATATTAACGGATTTCATAATAACTAATACAGACAGACACCTAAATAATTTTGGAATCATAAGAGACAGTAACACATTAGAATTTATAAAACCAGCGCCAATATTTGACAGCGGTAACAGTATGTTTTATAAATCACAATATATAAAAACAGGGAATAGTTTATTAGACATAGACATAACATCCTTTAAAACTAATGAAATCAAACTATTAGAATACATTACAAATCCAAACTTAGTAGATTTATCATTATTACCAACATCCAATGAATTAAAAAAATTATTCAGCATAGATATAACAAGCAAAGACGAAGAAATAGAGAGATTAGTCAAAGCCTATGAAAAGAAGATACAACTATTAAATGAATTTCAGCATGGCATAAAAATATACAGTTATGGATATAAAAAATCAAACATATAAAATAATTGGGAGGCAGAAAATTATTTGGGAACAGGTAGGACATACAGATGAGCGGACAACTTATGGAAATTACTGCTATAACCGCAAATCCTCAATCCAGACAGCACAGGCAATGGAAAAGGCTCTTGCCCATCCAATATAAGTTGTCCTCAACTGTTCTCAAAAAAATGAAGCAGATTTGATAACCAAAAAATCGGGAAGTCCCTGTAAAATCAAGGCTTCCCACTATTTTCACCCAGTCGATGCGACAGGATTTGAACCTGCGACCTCTGCGTCCCGAACCGTGCGAACTGTAATTTATCCTATATTTTTATATGTTATTGTGTGTTATTTGGTTTTATTTTGTATAAAATTTACAAAAAATAAGTGTAAAATTTATGATTTTTTTCGTGATAGATTCGTGATTTTTAAAAATTCGTGACGGATTCGTGACAAAAATCATAACGTAATGTACATGAGCAGAGTTATCAATATATTCATAATTACATAATCCTTAAGATGTTGCCTACATAACTGTCCTTTTTCAGTTTTACTCATAAGGCACAAATGTTTAGCCATCTCAACAGTTAAATTATAATCATCAACTGTTTGTGTCCTTCCATATCTGTTAGCACTCACATCAATGTGACCCTTAAAAAAGTCCACATTTTCTGTAAATTTCTTAAAATTACTGTTTACCCATCTTGCAAAGTCATACTTCATTTCAAGAGCCTTCAAAATCCGTTTTAACCTCAATCAAACTTTGACAATTTATGGCAAAACAATTAAGATTATAATATATTTTTAAAAGTAATGTATTAAAGTGAGGAACTCAAAATGCAAATTAGAAGTATAGAAGAAAGCGATATTGATATAATTGGCACAATATATGAAAAAGCGTTTGAACATTCTGAAGGAGTGATTAAGTATTACCAAGGATTTTCTGAATATGTAAATTTTTGCATCAAACAGGGATATGCATTTGCAGCAGAGGAAAAAGGAATTGTGCGTGGTGTTATTCTTGGATATGAAACACCAAGTATGTTTTTTGGTAAAGTGGCATATATTGAGTTTTTGGCAGTTACACCAGAATACCAAGGGAAAGGATATGGTAAAATGCTAATCCAAAAATTTGAAGAAGCTGCCATTCAAAATGAAATACAGGAATTGTCTTTAAGAACAGCGTGTTATAGAAATGCGTTTCATATTTATCATCATTTAGGATTCATAGATACAAGGGATGATGCAAGGTATATGATAAGAAATATAAAAAAATGAAATCACGTAACTTTCAATAACTGAATCAATTTGTAAAAAGATTTAACAAAGTTTTTAAATTAAATGGCAAGATAATAAAATATAAATTTTATGTGCGTATATGCCCCCATAATTCATTTCTGGTATTTGGATATATAAATTTGAGGGTAAGCAGTGTAAAATGCAATTAAGGGTTATTTTCCAAATTGTCACATGCGGTGTGACAATTCGTACATTGAAAAAAATTATTGTTAGTCATAACTTTTGGTCATTCTTATTTGGTATATATTCTGCAATCTCTTCTAATCTGCAATCAAATATTCTACATAGGTCATTTAGTGTTGTAGTATTCATTGGTTTATCCTTGCGCAATTTGTCTATCGTGGCACTAGAAATGTGATGCTTATTGATTAGTGTGTAAGTTGTTTCAGTAGAGTTTTTCAGTGTTTTCCAAAATGGACTATAACCAATCATATTTCATAACCTTCCTTTTTCTTTGATAGTATCAGCATAAAATATGGTTATTTACTTGACCATGGTTAGGAAAATGACTATAATAAGATGAGTTTAAAAATAAGATATTACAAAGGGGGATTTTATATGGAACTAATATTGATATTGTTTCTGATTGCAGGAATAGGTTTATCTTTTGTTGCATTATGTAATACAAAAGGCAATGGAAAAGTAGGTATTCTCCTATTGATAATTGTTATGTGTTTTTCGATAAAAGCATTATGGTCACATATGGGAAATAGCAATAGTTCAAGGGAAGAAACGTGTCAAGTTTGCTATAAAACCTTCACAAATAAGGATGATGTACATAGTATCATTATGACTAATATGTGTGAGAATTGTTATAGCAATTTTAAATATACACAGGATTTGAAAGAAGAATTAAAAAAGTATCAAGAGCGGAATGAATATTAACAAATGCGATTGTTTTCTTTTTCAAGCATATATTATCGAATTATATAAAGGCATTTTACCAATATCATGGTAGAATGTCTTTTTTCGTGTTGTATACTGAATGTGAAACAGGGGCGGTATATAATTGAATCGTTGATGTGACTTTTTGTCACAGCCGAAAATTCGGCTTTATAAGTTGAAGCATTCTCGGTAAATCAGATTTTCGGAAGTTTTAAAAATCCGTTTAGGAAGAGATACACCGCACAGCAGACAAACCGAAACCGAAAATTGAAATTTTTATGTAAATAGCCCCTATATACTTCCTTATGTGATTCTCATGCCCCTGCTGTATGATAGAACGTAACAAAAATTTGCTTGTCCTGCCATATAAAATATGAACCACAGCAAGATATATTAACGGATTCTTATACTTGTGTGAATGAAGCAGACAAAAAGGGATGTTATATATTGCCACATCCCTTCCTTTAGATATAATTCAATCTACTATTCTGTTTCCGTTTGTTTCTATTCCGCTTTATCAGTGCCTAAAATGAAATTTACTGCCTTTTCTGCCTTGGCTGCTGCTGATATAATGAATCTGTTATCATTTTTTAAAACCTGTAACCAGTTTTGGATATATGCAGCACTATTTTTAAAAGTTTGTGGTGTTTCAATGTTCAATATATTTAAAATTGCTGTACTTCCTATTTCTGCAACTAATTCTTCTTTTGAATACGTTTCACTTCCAAAAGCTGCAACCTTTCTATCCTCTAATCTGTCAAGCCTTGTACTATGTCCTGTGCTGTGCGTTAGTTCATGAAAAGCAGTTGAGTAGTATTCATTGATATTTTGGTATTGTTCTTTTAATGGTACAACTATTTTGTCAGATACAGGACTGTAAAAGGCTTTATTGCTTTTCATTTCCTGAAAATCTATATGTTCCCTTGCCACATAATCAATAATAACTTTGTCTGCTGATTCTACCGGCTCTATTTTATTAAATGTTTCTTCCAACGGTTCTACTCCGTCAACCTGTGAAATATGAAATACGTTATAGTATCTAAGTAATGGTATCTTGTGTATTTCCTTTTCTCCGTTATCGTTGATTTCTTCTTTTTCGTATATCTTCCAGAATACAACTATTTCTGATTTCTCACCCTTGCGGATATGACCGCCTAACTGCTGCCATTGTTTAAATGTGGCATATTCCCCATTATGCTTTAAAAGCATTTGATTGATTAAAGAATATGGATTTTTACTTATTCTGTTATATGCTCCGCTCCTGCATCCAGTCCAAGGTTTTTGCCATGGTATTTTACCTTTTTCCAGTTCTGCTATTATTCTATCTGTTACCATCTGATATACATTTGTTTTGATATTGTTTGCCACCATATATAACACCTTCCTTTGTTTTAATTGATATAGTTATTATACACTTATTATGAGTGTATGCATATATAAAAACTGCATAAAAAATACACTTGTTTATAGTGCATTATGCACACTGCAAACAAGTGTATATATTAGTATGATTTTTATTATTTTTAATCTGTATTTACATATTTCAATATATCTCCAGGTTGACAATTCAATAATTTACATATTGTATTCAATGTTTCTTTACTTGCTATATCTCCATTTCTTATTTTTGTTAGTTGCGCTTCACCAATCAATTTATCTTTTCTAATCCTGTAAGAAGTATATCCTTTTTCCTTTAGAGCTTCCAATACATCTATTTTGTATTTTAACATTATTATTTCTCTCCTTCCCTTTAAAAGTATAACATACTCATACACTTATAACAAGTGAACAATATACACAAAAATCAAGTGTTCACTTTGTATATATTGTCAATAGACATACACTTATTATAAGTGTATATTATAACCATAGCAAGCAACAAAGCAATAAACAAAAATACAAATCAAACAAATGGAGGTATGAATTATGTGTATTACAAAATCAGAACTTGACAAAAAAGTACAGGAATACAGGGAAATGAAAACTTTATTAGAACAAGTACAGAATGAAGTTGATGCAATCAAATCTGAAATTACCCTTTATATGGTAGAGAATGAAAAGAGTGAAGAAATTACAGTTGACGGTAAAGTTACTTATAAAGACAGCAGCCGTAGTTCTTTCAATGAAGATGCTTTAAAAGAAGCATTGAACACAAATGATTTAAAGCCCTATAAGAAAACATCCACTTTTAAAGTATTGAGAGTTAAATAACTTAGAATTATAAACAGGCAGTTCATTCTAATTACCCTTACTGCTGATTTAGTAATAAATAACACTGGTTTAGCAGTAAGGGTAAAATTACAGCACTATTTCTTGATAGTAAATATATTTCTATGAACCTTGACAACTAAATAAAGAACTTCCTTAATGATTGAATAAAAGGCTTTACACCTTGTATAAAACCGCTTATAATACAGGTATCAATAAAAAGGCGGTGATTATATGGAGGTGGCAGAAATGACAGAAAAAGAAATGATAAAAATATCTGTTGAAGAATTTTCAAGGTTACAAAATTATATGATGGTAGCTGAAAAAGATTCTGAATCATACAAAAGAATGAAAAGACGTTATATTGAATTAAAGGTTATCTTGACGGCATCAGGTATTAATCTTACTGAATTAGATATAATCAAAGAGTAACAACTAAATAACTACAACCATAACCAAAAGGTGTAAAGTCTTTTATCCAATTATTAAGGATAGGCTTTACACCTTTTTAATTGAGCAAGAAAAATCAACTCAATAACAAGAAAACAAATCAGGAGGTAAACACTATGACAAGAAAAAAATTTAATGCAGCAGAGAATACAGAGGTATAACAATCATGAAAGCATCAAAAAACTTTTATCAACTGAATAAGCGATACATAAGGCTTAGAAAATGGCTGCCACAAAAACTTGCATACAGATTAACAATATACAGATTGTAGGAAATCAGAGGTAAAACAAAATGAAAACAAAAGTATATGAAATGAATATTCTTGTGCGGCAGAGCCGCCTGTCCAGTATAGACTGAGCCACCTGTCCAGGCGGAATGAGCCACTAATA
>CANRJF010000011.1 GCA_947630855.1 uncultured Lachnospiraceae bacterium | reverse complement strand
CAGGTATTCTCTGTTTCCAAAAAAACAGCAAATCATTTGGCAAATGTGTATGCTCTGGAGTATAATTTGCAACAGCCAGTAACTATTTTCTAAAACAAATGTGCCCTGCGCCTACTTCCTGATTACCTGAACCAAAACAGGCTTACTGCCATCCATCTCCACGCTGAGGCTTAACTTTCCTCCCAGATTGGTCTTCATGGTTCCTGCATCCGTCCCGTCAATGGTAATGTCATATTCTGTGCCTGCTTCTAATTCCAGGGTAATCTGCACATCTTCCGGCGCTTCTACCTGAAAACTCACATCAGACTCCGTTGCCTTAAAATTACAAACGGATGTGCCGGGAACAGATTCATAGACAAACATACCATTGCGCTCTAATTTGGTAATCTCTGCAAAAGTCTTTACTTTGTACAAATCCCCTGCATTTTCAAAATTATCCAGCTTGGCTTTGGCTTTTAAACTGTAATCCCCAAAACTAATGGTTCCATCTGACTCCGTACGAATCAACTCGCTAATAACAGACATTTTTATCCTCCTGTGCCATAATCTTTCTGCATCTGCATGTTAAAAATGCCGGATGCCGATGTTATGATTTTTATAGTATGATTATACAATATTCCATCGCTCTTTTCCAGATATTTTATAGATTTTTTACTTCTTTTCGTCCTTAACCGTAAAGCATACCTTTCCGTTTCTTATTCCCACATCTACGGTATTCCCCTTTTTAATTCTGCCCTCTAAAATTTCTTCTGCCAGCGTATCCTCAATTTCATTCTGGATTTTTCTGCGCAGAGGCCTTGCCCCGTACTTAGGGTCATACGCCTTTTCCACGATATAAGTTTTCACGGAATCTTTAATGGATAATGTAATATCCATCTGGCTTCTGCACCGCTCCACAAGAGTCTGGGACAGAAGGGAAACAATTTTTTTCATGTCCTCTTTATCTAAGGAGCGGAATACAATGGTCTCGTCAATACGGTTTAGAAATTCAGGTTTGAAAATCCGCTTTACTTCTTCCATCACACCGGATTTCATTCTCTCGTAATTTTGTTTCTCATCATCTCCCACACCAAATCCCAGTTTCTTGGGAGAAATTATTGCCTGTGCGCCTGCATTGGAAGTCATAATGATAATGGTGTTCTTAAAATTCACTTTCCTTCCCTGGGCATCCGTAATATGCCCGTCATCTAACACCTGCAGAAGAATATTAAACACATCCGGGTGGGCTTTTTCAATCTCGTCAAATAAAATCACGGAGTAAGGATGTCTTCTGACTTTTTCCGAAAGCTGTCCTCCCTCGTCATATCCCACATATCCCGGAGGGGAGCCTATCATCTTAGATACGCTGTGCTTCCCCATATATTCGGACATATCCACACGTATCATGGCCTGCTCATCTCCAAACATTGCCTCGGCCAAGGCTTTGGTAATCTCTGTTTTACCCACGCCGGTAGGCCCTAAAAACAGGAAAGAACCAATGGGACGATTGGGGTCTTTTAAACCTACCCTGCCCCGGCGCACTGCTTTTGCCACGGCGGTGACGGCTTCCTCCTGTCCGATTACCCGCTTATGCAGCGTCTTTTCCAAGCGGCGCAGTCTGGCAGCTTCCCCTTCTTCCAACTTTTTCACGGGGATTTTCGTCCATCCTGAAACAATATCCGCAATCTCCTCCGGCCCCACAGACATTCTTTTCTTTCTGGCGTCTTTTCTGTATTTTTTTATTAGTTTGTCATACGCTTCTTCCAATTCCTGTTTCTCATGGCTGACTCTGGAGGCCTCAGAGATTTCACCATCCATTAAAAACTGCTCTAAATCCTTGTCGCACTGATTCATCTTCTGCTCCAAGTCCTCTAACTGTTCCGGCATTTTATAGCCCCCAAGGCGAACCTTGGAAGAAGCCTCATCCATTAAATCCAGTGCTTTATCCGGCAGGAACCGGTCATTGATATAGCGGATGGATAAATCTACCGCCGCAGAAATTCCTTCATCCGTTATCTCCACCTGATGATGTTCTTCGTAGTATCCCCGCAGGCCTTTTAAAATTTCAATGGCTTCTTCCCTGCCCGGTTCCTCCACGGTAACAGGCTGGAAACGCCTCTCTAATGCAGCGTCTTTTTCAATATGCTTGCGGTACTCTTCTATGGTTGTGGCACCGATTAACTGGATTTCCCCCCGTGCCAGAGAAGGCTTTAATATATTGGAAGCGTCCAATGCCCCTTCTGCCCCGCCGGCTCCGATTATGGTATGAATCTCATCTACAAACAAAAGGATATTTCCCGCCTGGGTCACTTCCCGGATGACACGCTTGATTCTCTCCTCAAACTCCCCCCGGTATTTAGAACCTGCCACCATACCGGACAAATCCAGTGTCACCACACGTTTTTCCGCCACGGGTTCCGGCACTAATCCCTGTATAATCCGCTGGGCTAACCCTTCCACAATAGCAGTCTTCCCCACTCCCGGCTCTCCAATCAGGCACGGGTTATTTTTTCCACGCCTGCTTAAAATCTGGATAACCCTCTGGATTTCTTCATTCCTGCCGATTACCGGGTCCAAACGGTTCTCCGATGCCAGCTTTGTCAAATCCCTGGAATACTGGTCCAACATGGGAGTAGCCGTAGCGCTCCTGCGCTTGCCCAGTTTTCCGTTTTGAAATTCATCCCTGTGCTGGTTGGCATCCTCCCCCATGGCTGCCAAAAGGTCTACATAAAGTTTCTGAAAATTTACCCCGATGGTGTTTAAAAGCCGGGAAGCCGCACATTCACTTTCTTTGAGAATGGCAAACAAAAGATGCTCCGTCCCAATCTCTTTACTGGAAAAATGGTCTGCCTCCCTGCCGGCTCCCTCCAATATCTGCCTTGCCCTGGGAGTGTAGCCTTCCTGCTCCTCCAATACCGTATTTCCCGTGGGAGCTATAAGATTTTCAATTAAATCCAGCAACTGGTCCGTGTCCACCCGGTTATCCATTAACACCCTGGCAGCCACACCTGAGCCTTCTTTTATCAGTCCCAGCAAAATATGCTCCGTTCCCACATAATTATGCTGTAATGACTTTGACATCTTTTCTGCAAGTTTTAAAGCCTTTTTTGCTTTACTGGTATATGCTTTCATGTTTTAACCTCTCTGCTGCTATTTTATATACTATAAATCGTTTAAGTCGATAAATTCTATTTCGTCATCCTGGGCCTGCCGGGAGGAATGTTCCGCCTGCTTTGGCTCCGCTTTTGGTTCCGGCTTTCTCGCCTGCCTTACAGGTTCTTTTACCTCTTTTGCCCTTGTCTCCTTTACCTGCTGTTCTTTTTTTCTGGCATGTCTGCCAAGTACCCTGGGCTCATCCTCAAATTCCGCTATAATGTCCTTCCCGTCCCCGTCATAAAAATCGGAGGAATCCTCTTCTTCCAGTCTGGAATAGGTTTTTACCGGCTTTTTGACCGGCTTTTTCTCTGGTTTTTTCTCCGTTTTTTTCTCTGGTTTTGACTTCACGGTCTGCGTCTGCACTTTCCCGGCTTTCTTTTCCTTTGGTACATGTTCTTCCTCGTATTCTTCATCTTCTTCTCTGCCCCGAAGTACAAGATTTACAATGACTATCAAAAGCACAACCACCAGAAAAATCAATACGGCAAGAACACGCCTGTCTTTTATTCTTGTATTCTTATAACGTTCCTCCAGTTCATTATATGATTTTACCAGCGTGTCATAGTCTGCCGATTCTCCTTCTTCGCTGACAAGTTCCGTGTTCAGGCGCTGGTACGTACCCTGCTTTTTGTCGTACTGATACCATCCTGCCGCGCCTTCGTTATCCATGGCATACAAAAGATAAAAATCGGAACCCGTAGTGCCCTCCGGCACTTCCGTATCCTCCAGATTCACAATTTCCACGTTCTCCCCATGGTACTGGTATGCATTCACCGTTTCATCCTGAATGGCAACTGTGGTAGCCGTATAATCATTGGGAGGCACTGCCCCGTTGGAAACGGGAATCAGAATAATAAAATGCCCACCGCTTGTCAGGCGCACATACGGGAAAAAATTGTCCCTGTCCGCATCATACACAAAGAATTTTCCTTCCCCTGCTTCATTTACCAGGTAGTACAGTCCCATATGACCGTGTTCAAAGTTAAGTCCCTTATGCTTTTCTCCCTTATACTCAAAATTACCCGGGGAAAAGCCCTCAGGAATCTCGCTTTCCGGAAAGTCATCCTGTATATGATAAACATTACCGTCTATGGTAATAACATTCCCCCCTGCCTGATTTTCCCCGGCATCTCCTGACTGGGGCGTATCTGTGGTATCTGCCGGGTCTGTGGCATCCCCCGGAGCCGTGGTGTTATCCCCCTGGGTATTGCTTCCAATGGTATCGCCTGTTTCGGCTTTTGTCACCGTAATTTTGTAGGATGCCGTTGTTCCGTTCTCTGCTTTTACCGTAACCGTAATAACATTCTCCCCGGATTTTAACCCGGTATTCCCCGTAATAGATTCTACTGTCGCCTTGCTGCTGGAAGTTACCGGGGTAACTGTAATGTCGCTGACATCACTGCCTACCGAAGCCGTATAATTTGTTATGCTTCCCTTAAATGCCGGAGAAAGGGTTCCCGCGGAAAGTTTTAAAGAAGAGAGGGAATTATCCCCGGAAAGCGTGCCGCTGCCGGAAGTTTCCTGGCTTTCTGAAGCAGTATTTGAAGATGAACTGCCGGAAACCATAATATGGGCTCCTGCCGCCGTCACTGCCGCCCCTTCCGCTTTTACATAGGCGTCCCCTGAAGAAACCGCCTTAAATTTTACACTCACTTCGGAGCCGGTGGCTTTTACCGTGCCCCCTCCTCCCGAGGCCCCTGTGCCGCTGGCGCTCACATACTCTAATTTGGAAGAATCATAGGTAATCGTCATATCGGATGTTGCCGACGCTCCGTTTGCATCCGCCACGTAGACTGTGACTGTCACCGTATCTCCTGCTGACACTGTTGATGATGAAACCGCAATGGAAAGAGTGCCTGCCGCCGCTGCCGGGGTTGTCCCTGTCAGGAAAAACACACATACAATCCATGCCGCTATTGTAATCTTAACTGTATTTCGTATTCTCATAGCCTGCTTACCTCCATTATTTCGGAAATAGGATATTACCCAGCTACATTATAAGAAAACATGGAAAACACGTCAACTGAAATCTGGTATTTTTATAACAATATATAGATTTTTTATAAAAATGCAAGTTGTATTTTGTATTTAATTAGGATAAAATAAAATGAACAAAAAGGAAGGTGACAGATTTTGACAAACAGCGCAAATGACAAAAAAGAAGAAGTTTTACAAAAACCGGTACATGAAAGTGAAGTCCGTGAAAAAGACAAATTAAAGGTTATGTCTTTTCCCCAGAAGGCAGAATACATCTGGACGTATTACAAAGCCCCTATCCTTATTACCGCAGCAATTTTAATCTTTGTAATCTCAATGGCACACCATTTGATTACCGACAACCAGGAAAGCATACTCTACTCCATGGTAATCAACGGAGCGGCATCCCAGGCAGACAATTCTTCCCCCCAGATGTATCAGGATTTTCTGGCAGAAAAAGGATTAAGCCCGGATGATTATAAAGTAGACTATCACTCCGGCTTATATATTGCATTAGATGAAGAAGGGGAAGCCAGAGATATACAGATTTTTTCCGCAGTTGCCACCATGCTTATGTCCGGCACGGTAGACCATGTGATGACAGATGAAGACATTGTGGTAATGCTGGCGGAAATCGGCTATATTATGCCTGTAAATCAATATCTTACGGAAGAAGAAATTGCTGCATATGACAAGGAAGGCAAAATCATCTACGGCATTGACCCGGAGACAAAAGAAAAAACTGCCTTTGGCATTTCTTTAGGGGAAAGCGAGAAAATAAACCAGTCCGGTCTTTTTGTAACTCCCCCCGTATTTGCCATGATTTATGCTGCTCCCCACCAGGACAATTCCGTGGATTTTCTGCATTTTTTAGAACCTTAAATGATTCCCTCATAATCAAATGCAGGTATAAAACTTTCTTTTGCCGTGCCCTCCTCCTGGAAAAAACCATTTTCAATTCCGGCATCTATGGCAAAGCCTAAAACTTCTTCATATTCCTCCCGGGTAACTTTCCTGTTTAATTCCTGCATGTCAGGGAAAGTGCCCATCGGGACATACTGGTTCATTATGCTGATATAAACCTGGTTCCCATATGCCTCAAGCAGGTATTTAATAATTTTTTTGCTGTCTTCCACCCCCTGGGGAAGCAAAAGATGCCTCACAATCGTTCCCCGGCTCATAATAATGCCCTCCGGATTCTCTATATCATTATACTCTTCACTGCCCATTTCCCTGCCGGTTTCCTTACAAAAAAAACGAGGTTCCCCCCTCTGGCGCACCATCTCTTTAATGGCTTCTTTTGCCGCTTTTGGGTAATCTTCTGCCTTTGCATAACGGTAAGCCAAGGTTTCCCCATAATATTTAAAATCTGGCAGATAAATATCTACAAGTCCCTCTAAACATTTCAAGGTATCTGTTTTCACATAGGAAGACGTATTATATACTACCGGCAAATGCATCCCCTGATTTTTGGCACGGTTTAGAGCATGCATAATAACCGGGACAAAATGATCCCCCGTAACCAGGTTAATGTTTTCCGCACCCTCATCCTGCAGTTTTAAAAATATCTCTGCCAAATGCTCCATAGTGACTTCCCTTCCTATGCCTCCGGTGGAAATAGGAGCATTTTGGCAAAATACGCAGCGTAAAGGACAGCCGGAAAAAAATACTGTCCCGGAACCTCCTTTTCCCGTAATACAGGGTTCCTCCCACATATGAAGGGCAGCCCTGGCAAGGCGCACCCTGACAGTTTCACCGCAAATCCCCCTCTGTCCTGCCACACGGTCCCTGCCGCAGTTTCTAGGACATAGTTTACAATTCCTTAAACTTTTTTCATTTGCTTTTCCAGAAATAAACACTTATATCACAACCACTTTATTTTTACCTGTCTTTTTTGCCTTATACAATGCGGAATCCACCCTGCTGCAAAGACTGTCTAAGGTATCCTCCCCGTTTGTCTGGGTTACCCCAAGGCTTACAGTCTGGGACCTTACTAAAGGAAAGCTGGTGTTGGCAAAACACTGGCGGATAAGTTCCGCAATAAATGCCGCGGTGGATACGTCCGTATCATGCAAAAGCAGCATAAATTCCTCACCGCCCCATCTCCCGGCGGAAAACCTGCCGGGGCTTAAGGACTTTTCATTCTGTAAAATATTGGCAAGGGCAATAATCACCGTATCCCCTTCCTGATGGCCATAAGTGTCATTGACCTGCTTAAAATTATCAATATCCAACATAACAAGGGAAAACCGCCTTTTTTCCCCGCGGATAAGTTCATTTTCAATCTGCGTCTGGATTTCCTTTCTGTTATATAACCCTGTAAGGCCGTCAATAATTGCCGCCTCTTTCAGTTTCTCATTCATATGCTCTAACTTTTGGTTCATCTCCTCCAATTCCATGGATGTGACACTGATAAACGTGGCAAGCCTGGATACCAGAGGCAGTTTTGACAAGCTATTTTCTCCGGGCTTCATGGCGGGAACTTCCTCCTGGCGCTTTTCCCCTTCCCGCATCGCCGCAATGACTAATGTAACATTATGCTGGTTTAAATTTCCTTTTACCCGCAGAAATTCCCCATGGGAGAAAAATCCGCAAGAGGGGGCTATTTCTTTAAAAGGGGCAATCTCATAGGTTGGCTCCGTTGTATTCCAGAATGTCTTTCTTGCCGCACAGGAAAATATATGCAGCACATCCGGCTGAAACTGATGGATTTTCTCACTGTCCTCTTTGATGCTCTCTACAATGGTTCCCGGATCACCGTAAGATATGCGCACAATAGATCCCACGTCAATATCAGAACTCATGGTAATGGATCCGTCCGCATTGCTTGCCACGGGGGCGCGGAGGATTGTAGTATCATTATGCTCATAAAACAGGGGAAATTCCAATGCGTTATAAAAGAAATTCTCGTCATTTTTTATATTTAAATATTTGTGGTACACGTCATATGCCAAAATCCCGTCTAATTCATGGATAATGCATCCATCGGATTTTGTCACATGGAATTTTCTCCCCAAAGGCTTCCACCCTGTCACCTGGATAGCGTCCACAAAAAAATCTTTTCCGCCGTAAAAAACTACCACTATGGATTTGGGGGAAATTTCCTTCCCTTTGGAAAATACCCTGCACATACTGCTGGTAATATCCATACTGCAGGACACCGCCCCGAAGATACGGACATCCGGCGGGATTTCTTTTAACCTGTCGCAAAACCGGGTAGTAGAGCCCTCCAAAATGGGAAAATACAACTCAATTGCCTTTACCCAAGGGTTTTTCTCTGACTCCTCCAATATGCTCTCCGTAACAGCATCCACCGTTTCCTGGGTCAGTTCATACTGGCGCACCAAAATCTTAGTGGATGGGTTTTCAAAAACGGTACACACCGCCACAATCTCCGAAGAAACCCGGCAGTCCACAATATTTCCGCTGGTAGAACATCCCATGTACCATGTTTCGGGAAATATTTTCTCTATCACGCCGCATACCCCGGAAATTGTCCGGTCATCCAACACTTCAGAATATATTTGGAAAAACATATTGGAAATTCCATTGGAATTACACCAAGTTCTAAAATCGTTAAGTTTCTCTGAAAATTCTTTCTCCTCATTGTATTCAAATTGAAACTGTTTCATTGAAATGCCTCCCCTGTTTACAAACTTTTATCCCTGTTCCTGATTCTCACTGTGCAGTATTTTAGAAAGTTTTTCCATTCCTGCCTGCATATTTTTCATGGAATTGACAATATTCTCTAAACCTGCTACCTGTTCTTCCGTGGCTGCACTGATTCCGTCTGTTGTGACCACGGAAGTTCTGGACATATCCTCCACCCGTTTCATGGCATCCAAAAGCTGTTCCTTAACAGCTTCTGGGAATAGTAAGGGACTAACAGCAAAGTAGCCACAAAATAATAGTGGGTAATGCAGACATAACCGTCGCAGGTAGACGTATTGCACACCGAATTGGTGATAGCTCCGATTATAGGAGGAATACTTGCATAGACATATTTCGCATAGACTCCTAAAGATTTTTCAAACATCTTTGTTATAACAGCGCATAAGGAAGAAAGCAGAAAAATACTTTCTCTGATGCCTCCGTTTAGAAATAGCACGACAAAGGTATAACCTGATATTCCAATCCCCAATATGTAAAGAAATAATATGTTATTCATTAATTTCTCTTCTCTGTACACTGCCGCCGTATTCATTGGCTCGTCCTCCCCTGTTTATAAATCTTAACACTATTTTACCAAAATACGAAATTAACGTCAAACAAATTGTAAATTCTATTGCTTTTTTTCCTGTTTTTCTATAAGATTAGGATAAATATTTCCATTATTTTTTACAAGGAGGTTTTCATGAAAAAAAATTGTATTGTCGCACAGTCCGGCGGCCCTACCGCCGCAATCAATGCCAGCCTTGCCGGAGTTATCAAAGAAGCCCTTTCCTGTGGGGAATTTGATACAGTATACGGCGCCCAAAACGGCATTACCGGGATTTTAAATGAAAGCTATATAAACCTTACTGCTTTGATAAAAGAAAATCCCAATAATCTCTTTCTTTTAAAACAAAGTCCTGCCATGTATCTTGGCTCCTGCCGTTTTAAACTGCCGGATTATTCCGAAGATGAAGCCATTTACAGGCAGATATTTGATGCCTTTGAAACCATGAATGTCTCCGCCTTCTTCTATATCGGGGGCAATGATTCCATGGATACCGTATTAAAACTCTCGGAATACGGAGAAAAGACCGGCAGCAGCATCCGTATCTTAGGCATACCAAAAACCGTAGACAATGACCTGATGGCAACAGACCACACGCCGGGATTTGGCTCCGCTGCCAAATATATTGCCGCATCCATGCTGGAAATTGCCCATGATACTTATATTTACAACATAAAAAGCGTTACCATTGTGGAAATTATGGGACGGGACGCAGGCTGGCTTACAGCTTCTTCCGCCTTAGCAAGAAACAGTTACAGCAGGGCTCCCCATTTGATTTATCTGCCGGAAGCGCCTTTCTCCAAAGAAGCCTTCCTTTCCGATGTAAAAGCCTTGCTGGAAAAACAAAATGATGTGGTGGTTGCAGTTTCCGAGGGAATACGGGACAAGGACAACAATTATATCAGCGCATCCGATGAAAAAACAGATAACTTCGGCCATGTACAGTTAAACGGAGCGGGAAAAACCTTAGAATATCTGGTTGCCGAAAAACTGGGAGTAAAAGTCCGTTCCATTGAACTGAATCTGCTCCAGCGCTGTGCAGAGCATATTGCATCCCAGACCGACCTGGATGAATCCTTTGCATCAGGGGAAAAAGCCGTACAACTGGCACTTAAAGGCGTCACCGCATCCATGGTTATTATGGAGCGCAATACCCCTTATGCCATAACCTACAAGGCAGCCCCTATCAAAGGCATTGCCAATGAAGCAAAATCCGTGCCCAGGGAATGGATAAACAAGGAGGGAAATGATGTTACGGAAGAAATGATTTCCTATCTTCTGCCGCTGATTCAGGGGGAAGCCAAAATACCCTATGAAAACGGCCTTCCGGTATATCTTCCTGTGCCCCACCTGATTCACTGAGAAGTATCTATTAAAAAAGCCCCGGCGTTATGGCTTCACCAGACGCCTGCGGCTTTTTTTAATCTCTCCTTTGGACAGTAAATGAATAAATTTTCCCACTTCCCGCCATGCCTTTTTAGATTCCGGCATTAAAAACATCGCCATCTGAAACACATGGAACATCCCTTCATAGACACTAAACCTTACCCTCACTCCCTGTTTTTTCGCTTTTTCCACCACAAGGGCGGAATCGCTTAAAAGCATCTCATAGGAGCCTGCCTGCACCAGCATGGGGGGAAATCCGGTAAAATCCCCAAACAGCGGGGAAATGTAGGGATTCTTTTCATCCTCCATTCCCAGATAATCCCGGTTATAAATCAGGCTGTCCTTCGTACCGCCAAAAAGGGGGTCCAAATGGTAATTGCTCTCATAGGACTCCCCGGATGCCGTCATATCTGTCCACGGGGACATGGCAATAATCCCACAGGGAAGGGGCACACCGTTGTCTTTTAAATACATGGTAAGCGCCAATGCCAGCCCTCCCCCGGCGGAATCCCCGGCCAGGATAATCTGCTGCGCCCCGTATCCCTTTTCAAGAAGCCACATGTAGGCGGCATAGGCATCCTCCAATGCCGCCGGATAAGGGTCTTCCGGCGCCACACGATAATCTATGGTGAGCACGCATATGCCATGGCCTAACTCACTGTACATCACTGCAAAATTACGGTAAGCATTCCGCATTGCCCCTACATATCCTCCCCCGTGAAGCTGTAATACCACCTGGCTTTCATTTACCGTTTCAGGGCAAAGATACTCCATGGTAAAATTTTCCATGGGAATCTCCGTCATAGAATACCCCGGAGGCACAATCCAGGGCGGCTCCACCAGTTTTTTCCGAAACTCCCCGTTTTTTATTTTCTTCCCGATTAAATGGTCGGAAGCAAAACGGGCAATCAATTCTCTGATTACCGTTCCCCGGATACTTGCTTCATTTTCTTTTATTTCCGTTTTTTTCATGATATCTCCTCTTTTATACTCCAGAGTATACACATTTGCCAAATGATTTGCTGTTTCTTGAAACAGAGAATATCTGTTGGCAAATCATTTGGCTCATGGGTATAAAAGCGTCCGCTTTTTGCTATACATGGAACCTTCTGTACAATTCCATCCTGGCACGTTTATCTCCTAAAATAACCGTTCCCACAAACAACAATACGGATACCGTAAAAGTAAATCCGCTGATAAATGTTTCCGTGACAATATGAAAAAGTATAAGCACAAGAGGAATGACGCTTAAAACAATTACAAGAATTTCCAGCATGATATAGCTCTGCCAGTTCCTTCTATTCACCAGCATTAAAATAATTATTGCCACATCCACAAGCAATAAACCTCCGGGAAGCACAAAATTCACCGACCATCCCCGGTATCCCACAACATAGTCAATTAAGATGACATAAAGTATTCCCAATATGGTAATGGAAATAATTTTCGCTTTATAGCCCGCATTGTCATTTAGCACTGCAAAATGCAGGATAAAATAAATATATGCCAGACCCGCTCCGGTAATCACGCTCCACCATATGCCGTTAAAAAATTTATAATTAAAATATCCACATATTACCTCCAGGATAATGGAAATAAACAAAATCATCCGCACGGCAAAGGTGAGCTTTCTCGTGCGAAAACGGATATCAGGATAACCGTCCCTTCTATTATCGTCCAACTCCAGTACACATTTACACAACGGACATGCCTGAACATTATCCCAAACATCTATTCCACACTGTCTACATTTACTCATTATACACCCCGTTACTTTCTATGGTAACTTTCAGCCCGTCCTCTGAGAGCCTGCGGAAAAATCCCCGCTGCACGGAAGCATCCAAAAGAATGGAGCTAAAAGTAAACATCAGTTTTCCTTCATAGGAGCAAATGGTTCCCTTTATATACTGCCCCTTGGACATGGCAAGAAACGCCCCAAACATATCAATATATGGCCTGTACTCATCACTAACGGATATACTGCCGATATTTGTCACCGTAGTGGTATTGGCAAGTGCCGCTTTTGTGTAAACATAACGCATGGCAATATTTTTCAAAAATAAAGGCACTGCCCTTGCCACAATATTCTTCTCGTTGGAAACGTTATAAGAAAAAAGATCTTCCAAATGTTCTTTGTTAATCTGATTTTTTAAACTTTCCCTGGTAATCTTAAGCACTTCCTCAAAGGTATAGTTCTCTTTTTCGGGAAGAAATTCTGCGCTTACCATCACAAAAAAATTTTTGGTGGTGACGGAATGAAAATACGGCCTTAAATTCACCGGCACTGCCACCCGGATGGGCTTTTCCGACGGCATCCCGGCAAGGCATTCCGTATAAGTGCTCCAGACAAAAGCCGCCACCAGATAATCGTTGATGCTCACCCCGTACCTGCGGCACACTTCCTTTAAATCTGCCACATCCACAATCCCATGGATCACCCCAAATTCACCTTTCCGCAATTTTTCCCCTTTAATGAGGTAGGCTTTCTGGGTCTTGTATCCCCTGGCATGACTTCTTTTGTAATTTTTAAGAAAACTGTCCTCCCTGTTTAAAGAAGTGTCCATGGAAAGGGAATCTCCTGCTTTTTCCTTCAATGCCGGATGAACCAGCCTTAAGTACTGGTAGGTTAATTCTTTTAGAAAATTGATTCCCCCCATGCCGTCTGTAAGCACATGAAACACTTCCAGGTTAATCCTGTTTTTGTAATAAGTTACCCGAAAAAGGTAACTGCGGTTTTTGTTTTCATTGATATACCGGCAGGGATAATTATTTTCTTCCCTTACCTTTGGGGCGGGTTTTCCGTTTTCCTCAAAATAATACCAGAATACCCCGCGAATCAGGCGCACGTTAAATCCGTCAAATTTGGGAAGAACAATGTCCAATGCCTGCTGTAAGTATTCTTCCTGCACATCTTCCGTAAGGCACACAAAAATGCGGTACACATTGCTCATACTCTCCCCGGCAATTACAGGGAAAAGATGTGCCGTATTGTCCAGCTTGTCCCATCCGATATTTTCATTGGCGCCATAGCGGTGTTCTTTTTTTAATGCTTCTTTATATTTGCGGCGTTCTGTTTTCTTTAATTGTTTCTCCAATAATTTTGTTTGTTTTTTGTCCTTTTTACTGTCTTTTTGCATATCAATAGTTCTGATAATCTCCTCCACAGTTTCAATATATAAAAAAATTGTATCATAAAACTGTGGATAATGCACGAAACTTTTTTATATATCCCGAAACATCCCCGCATTCCATAAAACCGCTCATAATGCAGGCTCCAGCCGCCCCTGCCTCTGTCACGGAAGAAAAATTTTCAGGATTCATTCCCCCAATGGCGTAGACAGGGACACTTGCTTTTTTGCATACGTCGGACAGAAAGGAAAGTCCCCTGGGCGGCACGCCTGCTTTACAGTCTGTGGGAAAAACATGCCCCGCCAAAAGGTAAGTACAGCCTAATTTCTCTGCTTCCATTACTTCTCCCAGGCTGTGGCAGGAAGCTCCTATATGGCGGAAAGCCGCCTTTTTTTCTTCCGGCATTTTGCGAAGCAGGGGCAGAGGCAGGTGAATCCCCTCTGCCCCCAGATGAAGAGCTGCATCCCAATGGGAATGGAGAATACACAAAACCCCATATTTTCTGCATACAGGCATGATACGGCCTGCCAGGGCGGCATAATCTTTTTCATCTAAATCCTTTTCCCTGAGTATTACGGCATAAGGGGCCTCCCGGGCAATTTCCTGTATACGGGATACAAAATCGCCTTTACACAATTTTCTGTTTGTAACGCAGATTATTTTACACATACAGATAATCATTCAGCACAGGCTGCAGCCCTTTTCCCTCTATATCCTGATACATGGTATCAAAACTTCGGCTGTCACTGATTTCAAACTGCTCATCTCCCGCCTGTGCTTCCATTTCCTTTCCGCTGTATTTTTCTTCATGGTCTCCCACCCCGGTGGATACTCCCGCAGACACTTTCGTTGCGGCAATTTTCATTATGCCGTCCCTGAAAGATGCACTTTCTCTGGATGATACGGTAATTCCTGCAAAGGGGAGAAAAATCCGGTAGGCGCAGATTACCTGGCAAAGCTGCCGTTCCCCTACATCCAGAGGATTTATTTTGTCATTATTTACAATGGGGCGGAGCCTGGGGCAGGAAAGAGATATTTCGGCCCGGGGATATTTTCTCTGAAGATAATAGGCGTGAAGCCCGGTTGCAAAGGCATCTTTTCTAAAATCAGAAAGCCCTAACAATGCGGAAAATGCCACTCCCCGCATTCCTCCCATTAATGCCCGCTCCTGTGCGTCAAAACGGTAAGGCCACACCCTTTTATGCCCCAAAAGATGTAATGTCTCATATTTATCGCTGTCGTAAGTTTCCTGGAACACGGTAATGTAATCTGCCCCGCATTCGTGAAGATAACGGTACTCCTTTGTATTCACCGGATAGATTTCAAGCCCCACCATTCTAAAATATTTCCCTGCCAGCTTACATGCCTCTCCAATGTATTCTATATCGCTCATGGAATGGCTTTCCCCTGTGAGAATCAGTATTTCTTCCATATTGCTTTTGGCAATCACTTTCATCTCATGCTCTAACTGCTCCATATTTAATTTCATGCGGTGGATATTGTTATAGCAGTTAAAGCCGCAGTAAACGCAATAATTTTCACAGTAATTGGCAATGTAGAGGGGGGTAAACATATATACCGTATTCCCAAAATGCTTTCCCGTTTCCCTCTGCGCCCGCTGTGCCATCTCTTCCAAATACGGCTCCGCCGCCGGGGACAAAAGGGCTGCAAAATCTTCTATGGTACATGTTTCCTTTGACAATGCTGCTTTTACATCTTTGGAAGTATATTTGTGATAGTCATAATTCTTCATCTGTGAAATCACCTGTTCCATAACACCAGATTTAATCTGCTCCATGCCCGGCAGATATTCCATATGGTTTTTTCTTGCATCTGGATTGTTCTCCAGTTCATGTTTTTTTATCAGGGCTTCTTTGGACAAATGCCCCGAGTCCACAAAAAATTGATTTTCCATAGTATCTCCTTAATCATGTAAAAATCCTGTCAACGGGTCGGAGGCAGCGGCTCCTCTTGCCAGTATCCTTCCCAGCCCTGCTAAATATGCATTTCTTCCTGCCTCAATGGCTTTTTTAAATGCCTGTGCCATAAGGGGAAGGTTCCCTGCGGTGGCAAGGGCAGTGTTTGCCATAATGGCAGCCGCTCCCATTTCCATTGCCTCACATGCCTGTGAGGGCCTGCCAATCCCTGCATCCACAATAATGGGCAGGTCAATCTCATCTATGAGTATTTTTATAAACTCACGGGTGGCAAGACCTTTGTTGGAACCTATGGGGGATGCTAAGGGCATTACCGCGGCGGCCCCGGCATTTACAAGGTCCCTTGCCGTATTTAAATCAGGGTACATATAAGGCATCACCACAAATCCTTCTTTTGCCAGAATTTCTGTGGCTTTTACGGTCTCCTGATTATCGGGAAGGAGATATTTTGCATCCCGCATTATCTCGATTTTTACAAAATTTCCGCATCCCAGTTCTCTGGCAAGACGGGCAATGCGCACTGCTTCCCCTGCATCCCTCGCCCCGGAAGTGTTGGGAAGAAGTGTGACTCCTTCCGGTATAAAATCCAGAATGTTTTCCTGTTCTTTTGTATTTGCCCGGCGGACAGCCAGCGTAATCATCTGTGCACCTGCATCCTTTACTGCCGCCTCAATTAATTTCATTGAATATTTCCCGGAGCCAAGAATGAACCTGGAATGAAATTCTCTGCCCCCTATAATTAATTTATCCTCTTTATCCATACGATATCCTTTCTCTTAAACATCAAATTGTTCTGCAATAATACGTAAAACTGCATGCGCCTGATGTGCTGCGCACAGCATAACCCTGGACGCGGTAAGGCCGATATTATTTGACACATCGCTTTCGTTGTCTCCGCACAGGTAAAAATGTTTCATAATCCTGCGTGTAACAATTTTATTTCCGCTGCCCATGCCTGCCATTCCTGAAGCTGCCACCAGGTATTTTTCCGGCATATTTTCCAATACGAAATTTACAAGATTACTTTTTTCTTCCGCCGCATCAAATGCCTCACAGATAATATCCGCCTCCTTAAGAAGCTGAAAATAATTGCCCTCCTCCATAAAAATGGTATGGGCTTCTATTTCCAGATAGGGAGCTATCTCTTTTAAATTATCCGTAAGTGCATCTGTTTTGTACTCCCCTATCTGAGAGACTTTGTATTGCTGGCGGTTTAAATTGGAAATGTCCACTTTATCAAAGTCCATGAGTATAAGTTTTCCCACCCCTGCCCTTGCCAGGGAAATGGCAATATTGGAGCCAAGGCCTCCCAGGCCGCAGATTGCAACGGCAGCCTGCGCCATTTTTTCATGTAATTTTCTGCCGGTTCTTAAAACCAGGGCTTTTTCCATCTCCTCTTTTGAGGGAATTTTATCACACATCATCCGCCTCCTACAAAACTTACAATTTCCAGTTCATCCCCGTCACATAATACGGTTGTCTCATATTGGGACTTAGGAACAATCATTCCGTTTTTCTCAACGGCTATGCGTGAGACGGAATAATCTGTTGTTGACAGATACTGTGCAAGGGTTATTCCTGCCATCTCCATGCTGCTTCCGTTAATTTTTACCATACTGTCCTCCTTTCTGCCTGTGGGCAGTTAGTTTATGCATTTGTATCTGTTTGGCGCCCTCACAGATACGGTGCAAAAAAAGAAGAGATACCTGATACGGTATCTCCGAAAAAATCACTTGTGACTTCCTACGGCGGCATTATCCGCATCAGGTTAAGGGTCGAAGTTGATGACTTCCTCTCAGCCTGCTTCACAAGCTCCCCTGTATTTTATCTAAATAATATTCTTTCTTCTTTTCTGTTTTCCATTATACTGTATTCCATGCTGGAAGTCAAATTTTTCACTTACTATCGGTTCACTCATCATCATCACCTTCTTCCAGTCAACGAGTTTTATTACGACAAACAGGGCAGCGTATCCATTCTGTTTTCATAGCATTTACATCCATACTTACCTCATAAGAAATTGAAAAACACGGTCATTGAAGTCTCCTGCTTCTTCATAGATGGCGTGCCCATAGGTTTTGTAAACGAATAATTCACTATTCTTGATTTTTTTGGCCAATTCAATTGAAGAAGCTGTTCCAACAATTTTGTCGCATTCACCTCCAATTACCAAAGTTGGACACACGATTTTATCTAATTCCGAATAAGCATTATGATGAACGCAAGAAGTTGCCTGAAATAGAAACCTGTCAAAACTTTTAGGTTTTCCAACTATTCCAAGCAATGGGTAGAGAAAGCGATACTTCTTCAAATATGTTTCTGAATAAGAATGTTCCGCTGTATCAATCATCAACCCCTTGTAATCTCTTTGCTTTGCCAACTCAATCCAGTTATAAACAACTTTTTGTACTGTGTCATTTTGTCTTGAAAGGGTAGCAGCAAGGACAAGCCTGTCAACTAAATCGGGATAGTCAATTGCAAGATACTGGGCAATCATTCCACCTTGCGATACCCCCATAACTGACGCTTTTGAAATGCCTATAACTTTCATAGCAGTTGCCTGTTCCTTTGCCATACTCCTTGTAGAACAATCTCGTTCAAGGCAGTTTTTCCTACTGAAAATATAAACCTTAAACTCACGAGCAAATTGTTTATATGTCAATGCCAATATAATCGCCTGCATTTTGCCGTGAACAGGAGACAATCCGTCACCCAAACCGGGTAAAATCACTAACGCTTTTTTACCTGTTCCAAACTCAATATAATTCATTGTATTGCCATCTATAACTACTTGACGGCAATTAGCTTTGTAAAACATCACTTATCCCTCGCTTTCCTCTATCATAAGTCCAGATTTCAAAATGGTCATATAGCTTGTAAGACTTTTGACATATTCGTGTCGAATTAGCTCAATATTAGAAAAACTTTCGGGCTGTATATGTGAAATGAAATCTTCTTTAAATCCAAGTAAAAACCATTTTAAAATATCAGCCGTTTTTTGCTTATCCCACTTCAATGTCGTTGTATCAATATCAGCTAATATTTCATAGAAAATATCCTGCCCTTGTAGGCTATATCTATTTTCGATTTTTTGACGGAGCTTATCGTCAGTTTGTGAAAATGCAGTTGTAATTAATTTGAATTTTTCTGGATGTTTAATGTACCAAACAAACTCCAACTCCGAGTATTGAATGGTGCGTTCAAATAAATCCAGCGGAAGTGTTGCAACATCTGCTTTTAAATCTGCTATGAGTTCCATTGTAACCATATCAAGTATGTAAAAGTATAATTCTTCTTTATTTTGAAAATATTTGAACAAACTTCCTTTGCTTATACCTGCATTTTGAGTGATTCGATTTGTAGAACTATTTGTGTAGCCATATTGAGAGAACTCGGCTATACATATTTCCGTAATCTTATTACGCTTTTCATCATTCAGCTCAAAAAACATATTTGTTGGCATTGCGTTCTCCTTTTTTGGTGACCACATGGTCATTTGTAGTTTGAAAATATAGTGACCATGTGGTCACTGCGCATATTATATTCTATGAATTTGACTTTGTCAACCGATTTCAGCTAAAAATTACATATCCATCATTGTTATATATAATCTTTGATGACAATAGGTATTAATGTCGTTGTACATACGCATAAATTATGATAAACTAAAACAAATGGGTTTTATATTCGGAGGGAGAGGTGAATATGGATGAGATGATGAAAGAGGTAAGCAGGGTTATTTTTGATATATTTCAAATATGCAATGCTGCCATTTCAGATGAAGAAGTCAGACGGGAGTTAAATATATGGATCTGCCAGGACATTAAGGAGCAGAAAAAACGCTATCACGCACTGCTTTCCAAAATCCAAAACCCTCTTTTTGTCCGCGTATTCCATCTTGCACTCGCCCAGTATTTTTACCCGCCCGTTTATGCGATTCTGCATGAGAAAACAGGTCAGGGCGTTACCATCCGCTTCGCACTTCTCACAGTCGGAGAAAGAACGAATCTCTCCGTACAGGAGTTGAAAAGCAGCTACAATTTTCTTCGTAAAATCCTGAAAACGGAAAACCAAATTGAAAATTTTCTTTATAGCGAACTTTATGCGGATGAACGGCTGATTATGTACCTGATGGGGCTTGACGAGCTGCATGAAGAATTGAAAAAAATCTGCTGGCTCACCGGTGGCACGGCGGAAAGGACGGAATGCTGCGATGAGGAGGCCCGGCTTGCCGAATATATCCTGAAAATACCGGATGAAAAAGCTTTTGTCTGGCTGGACGGCAAACTGGAAGCCAGAAAAACGGAGATGCTTGCCAAAGCTTACGCAGGCATAGGGAAAAAACTTCTCATTGTGGACATTGCCCGGCTAAGAGCCTGCAGTCTGGAGCATGAAATGGACATCTGGTGGCTGCTGGAGCGGGAAATCCTGTTTTACGAATGTGATATCTGTTATTTTTGTGAAGATACCGCCACGGAAGAGGACAACCACTTCCTGGAGTCGCTTGTCGCGAAGCAAGCCGGTTCATGTGGCAGTACAGGCTCGAAGCTAATTTGGGCTGCGGTAGACCAAAAACCGCAGTTTTACAAGACGATGCCTGTTTCTTCCTATACATATTGTGTGGAGACGCAGCAGCGCCGGAATCTTCCTGACATCCAGACTCCAGGGCTTCAGAAAATGAAGAATACATGCTGCATGCAGGATATGAAGATATCGCTAAGACAGCGGGATCTGCTTACACAGTTCTGTAATTGCGTGCGCTATAAAAGCATGGTGTTCCGTCAGTGGGGCATGGAGGAAAAGTATCCGTATGGAAGGGGAGTGACAGCGCTGTTTGCCGGACCGCCCGGGACAGGAAAGACAATGGCAGCGAGGGCAGTCGCGCAGGAACTTTCGGTTCCGCTGTACCGGGTGGATCTGTCCACAGTTATGGACAAGTACATCGGCGAGACAGAAAAGAAACTGGAACGTATCTTCCGAAGCTGTGAAAACAGGGACATTCTGCTCTTTTTTGACGAGGCAGATGCCCTGTTCAGCAAAAGGGGTGAAGTCAGGGATTCCAAAGACCGGTTTGCCAATGCTTCTGTATCTTATTTGCTTCAGAGGATAGAGGATTACGACGGAGCAGTGATTCTGGCAACCAATCTCAAAAATAACATTGACCAGGCGTTTTTGCGGAGGATCAGATATGTGATCCCCTTCCAGATGCCGGATGAGGTGACAAGGAAGCAGATATGGGACTCCGGGTTTTCCGGAGATATACCCACCAAGGATGTTGATACCGCTTTTTTGGCGAAGCGGCTGGAACTGGCCGGGGGGTATATCAAAAATATTATCATGAACGCAGTCTTTATGGCTGCGGGGGACGGTGGAACCGTAACCATGAAGCATATTGTGCGCAGTATAGAAAACGAATGTGAAAAGCTGGGCATGCTGATGGATTCGGAAATTGCAAAAGCATATGGGGAATTTCTCACGCTCGGCCGGTGAACAGAAAGCAGCAAAATCAGATAAACTAATAGCTGTTTCATAGAATTCTAATTATGCAGGAAATTTTTCCGTGATGTTATCACTAAATATTCTATTTTGCGTCAATAAGTTCACTAAATCAGCATCATCCATATTATACAGCTCCACCAGATTTGTAAAATATTGTTTACGCATAAGCTCTGCATTCGTAGTACTTGTGGAAAAATGTCGTTCAATATAAGCGTATTGTGACTCTTTATCCGGGTACTTTGAAAAAATAAGCTCTATCCATTGTTTAACATTTCCCGCAAAATCTCTTCCGCCTTTCTCCCCAAACACGGCGCCTGGCAGCCTTACTCTGTTTGTTGAAGGCGGCGGATTGTCCAGCACTATGCTTCTCCTTTGTCCGTCAGGCGTATCAAGCTGGCAGCAGATTCCTGTATGCTGCAGGAAATCTACATTGGATTTAAACTCTCTTTTTTCCAAAAACGGAGTAACGCTATACAAAATAGAATTCTGTTCGCCATAATTTCCCCCAGTTGCAAAATCTGTATACAATTTTTTCACCTGATTCTCTATGCCGGCATGATGGTTATTCAGCTCAACCGACATTGGAAACAGATTCTGGTTCACCGCCCTCCCTCCAAGATCTGCATTTAACATATGTCCCTGTACCAAATCATAACGATTATAGATTCCTTCCTTTGCTGCAACCCCCGTCCCTTTTAAAGTGCCAATAGACCTCGGATTAAGGTATGCTTCCATTCCCCCGCTTACCATATCCGTATATTCTCTTCCCATATGCCTATATTTAATTTGTATAGGACTTTTATAATTTATCAGGCTATATCCATCATACTCTGTAAATTCCTCTGTCTGGTTTTCATTTTTCAGGCGGTTTTCACTGCTATTGGTTCCCGGCACTATCAGGCTGCCGCTATTATAATTTTCAATGGGAAATTCATTTGCAAGCGTATTTTCCTGCCCATCTTCCTCTTTTTTAATACTGCAAAAAATAATGCTGTTATTTATATAATCATTCTTGTCAATAAATTGGTCTTTACTCAAATATGCCCGAATATGATAAGAAATATATTGGGAAGGGGATAATTTTCTGTATAGTGTTTTTACTTCCCCTTCTATTCCGCTATGATTCTTATTTGCCTCATACGTAAGTGGAAACAGATTTTGGTTAATTGCCCTTCCTCCCAAATCTGCATTTAAAAGATGTCCCTGTACCAATCCATAATCTTTATAAATTCCTGTTCCGCTTCCTACTTTGCTTCCTTTTACCGGGTCTAAAGGGTCAAGCCGTACATGTGCTTCTGTGCCTACCGTATCCTCCCGAATCTCAACACGGTCATCATCGTAGTAGTAATAGGATATTTTTTTTGCACTGCCATATTTAATTTCAGTCCTGCACTGTATGGTTTTCCCATTCATGCCAGTAGTACAATCATCATCCTTTTTTAATCCGCCATTATAACTAAGAGCTATGCTGCTAATTTTATCTGCCTGCCGCTCCATAAAAAGGCTGTCATTGACTCCCAGCCCATTTACGTGCACCGTGGCTGGTACAATCCCTCTCTTTTGCTGCACCACATGCCCCAGCTCATGCGGAAGATGTTTTTCCTCTCCCGGAGCAATGTAGACCTGGCTGCCCCTTGTATATGCAAGCGCACCCATATCTCCAGGCTTGGGGGAATTATAATGAATTCTGACATCATCAAATGAAAAACCCGATGATGCTTCAAACCGAGACTTCATACTGTCTGGTATGCCTGTTTTATTTTTACCTGTTTTTTTCTCAAATGTTGTATACATAGGCTTTACTCCTCTTGCTGTTTCCAAATCCTTTTTAACTCTTCTGCTGCCGCCCTGATATCATCCTGGGCAAATATGCCGCTTACCACCGCAATTCCATTGATTTTACATCCTTTTAGCTGCCTTACATTTTCTTTTGTAATGCCGCCGATGGCAACAACGGGAATTTCCACAGAATCACAAATCTCCTTTAAAACTTCATGGTCTAAAGGTTTTGCATCACCTTTTGTCCCCGTGGGAAACACGGCGCCGCATCCTAAATAATCCGCTCCGGCTGCCTGGGCCGCCTTTGCCTGCTCCACAGTCCTTGCCGAAGCTCCGATTATTTTATCTTTTCCTAAAATCTTCCTTGCCTCCCCTATATCCATATCACACGCCCCCACATGGACGCCGTCTGCGCCGGATTTTTGGGCTATCTTCACATTATCATTGATAATAAGGGGAACATGGTAAGATGCACAAAGCTTTTTAACCTCTATGGCTTCTTTTAAAAATTCATCTTCGGACAGATGCTTTTCCCGCAACTGTAAAAACGTGACGCCCCCTTTTAACGCTTCTTCAATCCTGCTGTACAAAGTTTCCCCCTTAAGCCAGCTTCTGTCTGTCACGGCATAAAGCAATAATTGTTCTTTTCTGCAGTTCATCTGACGCTCCCTCCTTAATTTCTCCCGCATCCGGGGCACCCGCCGCTATCGGATACCATAACGCTGTTCTCATAAAATCCGGTTAATGAGCAGATTGCCTGGGCGGAAATTCCCTCTTCACTTCCGGTAAATCCCAGCCCTTCCTCGGTAGTTGCCTTAATATTCACCTGGTTCTTCTGCAATTTTAACACCTTTGCAATATTTTCCTCCATCTTATCGATATAAGGACTAAGTTTCGGTTTCTGGGCTATCACCGTAGCGTCAATATTTTCAATGATATATCCCTCTTTTTCAATAAGGCCTCCCACATGCTTTAAAAGCTTCATGCTGGAAATCCCCCGGTAAGCTTCATCCGTATCCGGAAAATGCCTGCCGATATCCCCCAATGCCGCTGCCCCAAGCAAAGCATCCATAATGGCATGGAGCAGAACATCCGCATCCGAGTGCCCCAAAAGCCCAAGGTTATGGGGAATTTCCACTCCCCCTAAAATTAATTTCCGCTCTTTCACCAACCTGTGTACATCATATCCTAAACCAACCCGCATATTATTTTCCTCCAAAATTTTTTTACCCCGGGAATCCCTGGACAAGTTCTTCCACAAGATTATGCACCGCAGTAATTTTGAAAACTACATATAATTTTTCCGATACCACTTTCCCAAAATACGTACCACCCGGCTGTAACTTACCATGCCGTCCTGTATTCCGTTACTCTTTAGCGTACCGTCTAAAAACGCATCTGTCGCCTGATTTACCACCTCCGTTTCAATCACTGCCTTACTCTCCACCTTTTCCCAGGAATCCTCTGTGAGAAATACGGAATCCTTCTGCACCTGGCTGTTGGGCTGGGTCATTGTCTGCCTTATTTCCTCTGGCACCGTTTTTTTCACTTCCCTGCCCACATAACCGAGTACGCTTAAATAACCGCTGTACTGCAAATACGCATCCTGTGACTTTATACATGCCAGAAAACCGAAAAAGTTTGCTTCATCCTCCAAAATAACCCCTTTTAAATGGCTTAATTCATGGCAGATGGCAGAGGGTGTATTTACAGGATACATTGTGGTATTGTAATTTGCCTCTAAGGTGAAGGGAAAATAAATTCCCTCCAGGTACTGCTGGCTCATAAAATCCGAGTTTGCTATTGCCTTTGCCCTTGGATAATATCCTTTTAAAAAAGGATATTCCTCCCCTAATGCCTGCATTGCCTCCCTGCATGAGAGCGCCACGTCCCCCTCATACACCGGATAACCCTCCTCTTTGTCTCTTTCTTTAAAAGAAAGGGAAAGTTCATTTGCCTGGGTGGCCAGATATTCATACAGGGAAATCAAAGTTTCCTGGTCTATCTCTTCCCCCTGAAAATAAGAGTCCTCCAATGTAGTGGCATGATAGAGCACAAAACACCCAAAAGTCTCCGTCACCGCCACCCATGCCAAAACCCATACCATAAATTCCAGGTAACGGCAGACAAATTTTCTGAATTTCCCTTTTATAAAAACAGCGGCAATGCCGATAAACACTGCAAGAACCACAACCCCTATACCTGCTATAATCAGAAATTCCCCCACGGAAAAAGGAAACAATGACATAAACCTTGCCAGGGTATTGGTACTTATTGGAAACAGAAAAAGGCGGTAAAAATCTACCGCCTTTGGGAAAAACCACGCCAGAGCATAAACCACCCCGGTAAATAAAAAAATGCCTGTTAAAATTCTGTGTCTGATTTTCATTTTTCTCATTGTGCCATTACCTTTTTTATAAATTCACTGCCTTCCACCGGTTTGGAATAATAATATCCCTGGAAAAAATCACACCCCATGGAGGCTAAGATTTCCGCCTGCTCTAACTCTTCCACGCCTTCCGCAATCACTTCCATGTTCATGTCCTTAATCATGGAAATACTGTGCTTTAACACCGTCATGGCTTTTTCACTTTTCATGGAATCCCAAACCATGGATTTATCCAGCTTTATGGTACGGAAGGGATATTTAATCACCGCCATAATATTTGAAAAACCTGTCCCGTAATCGTCCAGGGCAAAAGCCACGCCTTTGTCAATCAGGCTTTGCATATTCGACCACAGAGTATCCTCCGATACCACTGCCGCCGTCTCCGTTATCTCCAGATGCACATGGGAATAATCCAGGTGATACTCATCCATCACACGTACAAGACGCTCGTGAAGCTTCTCCTGCATACATTCTATTACCGACAAATTAATATGTACCGTCTCAATTCCCATTTCCCACAGTTTATGTTCCGTGATAAAACGGCACACTTCACGAAATACATAATCCCCTATTTCCAGTATCAGCCCGTTTTTCTCCGCTATGGGAATAAATTCTTCCGGGCTGATAAACCCCATATCTTTGTAGGAAAGGCGAAGCAGAGCCTCCGCCGAGGTAAACTGCTGTTTTTCCACGGAATAAATGGGCTGATAATACACGCTAAAATAATGCTCCCTGATTGCCTGGTTGATAATCTGCAGAATCCGGTTCTCCCGCTTTCCCTTCTCTAAAATATCTTTTCCGGCGTAGACCACTTCCCCCCAGCTTCCCGTAGTTTCCTCTTCAAAACAATAGTTGAAAATATCTATTACATCTTCTATTTTTTCCGCATTATCCGGCAAGTCGATAATGCACATAGGCGCTGTCAGGGAAATTTCCACCCCCTGGGAAAAAAAAGGCTTCTGGAATCTGTTTTGAATGCTTTCCACTAATTTATCCCAGTCAAGCCCCCGCCTTTTTCCCACGATGGCAAACCTGTTTTCCGAAAGTGCAAATACCCGCTTATTTCCCACTGTCTGGACAAGAAACTGGGCAATCTCTTTTACCATCTGCAACTGGCTGTCAGCGCCTAACATCTCACCAATGTAACGCATCCCTGCAATTTGAATCCCCGCAATGCGGAAATGCTTATCGGCTTCCATATTAGCGCAGACTACTTCATTAAATGCCAGAAGATTATATGTACCAAGCATTTTATCCCCGTAATCCGCAGGATTTTCCATAGACAGATAGATGAGCAGCACCGATATGGCAACGGCAAACTGGGCAACCAAAAGATTTGATACATATATCTGGACAATCACCGCGGCAAAACTGGAAATCGTATAAAAATATACGGTGGCATTCTGTAAAAGCGTCATCTTCTTCTGAAACCTTATAGAATGTATCAGAGACGCTAATACATAGAACAGGGCAAATGCATAGAGAACCATAAACATGCCGCCGTGTATATAATTCATCTCCCCGTCAAAATAAAATACCGCATGGGTAAAAGGTGTGGATGCCACCAGTAAAATATCAATGGATATAGGCAGAATAATCCTTGCCTGCTCAAACCTGCTTAAAGGCGCCCTGCCTTTCGTGGCCATAATTATATAGGCATAATATACTGCCGCCGTGGCATTAAATGTAATGAGATAAATTTCATTGACAACATAATGCATCCACAAAGGCAGAACATGGGGATTGGCAATGGTATAAATAGAAATAATATCAAATATATTGGACACAAAAGCCACCCAGATTAACAAGGTAAAAATTCTTGTCTGGCGTGTGCTGATAGTTTTTTTATAAAAAAAATGTACCATTGCGGCCACCACTACAAAAAATGCCGCAATATCATAATGAACAATGTACTGCATAAGATGTCCCCTGCCTTGTTTTATCCTGCATTTACTTAATGTGTTTACTATAATAATCTGCCTGATTTATCATAAAATGAATCACAATACGTAAGTTCCCCCTGGGCTGAGCCCTGGGAACCCGCATCAAAAAACAAAATTTTCAACATTTCTCCCCGCTTTTCCTCCCGGGGAAGAAATACTCCCCATGTCTCTGCCGACTCGAATCCGAAACGGTGGTAAAATTCTCCTCCCAAAACCGCCACCCAGGGAAAACCTGCCTCCCTGGCTGTTTGGAGCCCCGTTTCAATAAGCCTTGTGCCGATTCCCTGTCCCTGAAAATCTTTTTTTACTGCCACAGGGCCTAACGCAAGGCCCTCCTCGTCCTCAATCTTAGCGTCTGTCAAAAGACAATAGCCCACAATCTCTTCCCCTGACTGTGCCACCAGGCAAAGCTTTTCCCTGAACCCTCTGTCCCCTAAGACCCGCTCCGCTAATTCCCACTCATTAAATTCCGTATCTTTTCCCTTTTGAAAAAATATGTCCTTTAAAAGTTCTTTTACATTTTGCAAATCACTGTTCCCAAAACTTCGTATGTCTTCCAAAAAAACTCCTCCTATACTCCAGAGCATACATCTGCCTTTACTGATTCATTTTATAACCGCATTTTGGACAGATATTGCCGCCCTTGTATGTGTATCCGCACCTGAAACAGCAGATTGTCTCATGCTTATCCTTTGCCAGATACGTTACTTTCCTGCTGTCCGGACGCTCCTGCAGATACTTAATAAAATCACGCAGAAGGATTCCCCAGGCTTTTAACTCCTGCTTGTCCACCGCATAGGGAATTTTGGCTTTTGTATTATTTTTTAACTCTATGGTAATGCCGGAATTAAACAATCCGGTAGATGTTTTAATTCCCTGAATATCCCCGATGGGAATATCATAAGCATTCATCATGGTATGGTAAAACAGATGCTCCGGTGTTAAAATCATCCCCTCTTTGCCGGAAGCATTTCTGGAGGTATCCACCACCAGAATGGGGTATTCAAACATGCCCCTGTTTGTCCCGTAGGTGTCTAAGGCATACTGGATTTCTTCCATCTCCTGGGCGGTTGCCTCTTCCATCATGACTTTTCTTGCAGGATAAAAATGATGCCTTGGATTATTTTTCATGCTTTCCGTCATGGCGCTTTCCAGTTTTTTCACCAGAAGTTCGCATTCATCTGTTTTTATCTTCACCAAACGTTTCTTCAACATTTCCAGGGCATGGGTTTTTAACTCCGGCAAAAATACCCCTTCCTGGATTTTCCTGTAAGCCTCTAAGGCTTCTTCCTCCGACATCTGCATGGGATTTCCGCAAATCTCATCAATTGCCTCCTCGTCCATGCTGCGAATCCTGTTGTTTATTTTTTCCAGGTATGGAACCAAAAGTTCCTGGGAAAATCCATGGTTGTTCAGACGCTCTGCCAAATCCGATAAATCCTGGCGGCTGCCTGTCCTTGCCCGCTTCACCATAGATGCAATCTCATGGCTTTCCGCCTGCTCCCTTGCCTGTTCTAACTTTTCTTCATATTTGCTTAAATCCACTTCGGGATAAAGGGAAAGTTTCTTTTTAAAACTCTCATATCCGCTGCGGTCTAATGTTTTGGGCATACTGCTCATAATCTTGGAAACTTCCGCCTCCGCCTGGGCCTGCCTCTTTGCATAGAGAGGGGTAAGAAGCTCTTCCTTCAAATCCGCCGGAAGATTTTCTTCCTCCAGCTCTTTTATAATCTTCTTTATCTGCCCGTAATTAATGCTGTTGCTGCCCTCCTGTGCCTTCTGGCGGATGTATGCGACCCGTTTTTCTTTTTCTTTCGCATCCAGTTTATCCAGAAATTCTTTTTTATCCTGGGGAGATAATTTTTTCTCGCTTTCAAGCTGGGAGCGCAGTTCTCTCATCTGGGGTATGGACAGCCTGTCCAGCACGCCGAATTTAGCTTCATACCTTCTCTTTACCGCCGCAAGTTCTGTGGGACTTACCTTTATCTCCGGTTCCGATTTCGCCTGCTCTTCCATCTTAAGCATCTGGGACGCCTCTCCTGCCGCCTGGCTTCCCCTGACAGAATTATCTTCCTCTTCTCCTGCTATACTGCCTTCCTCTTCCTCCCTCTCTGCCTTGTCCCCATTCTCTTTAAGATACCCCTTCTTTTCTGCCTCCAAATGTACGGGAGGCTTCTTTTCCGGCAGGGGATTGCCTTTCCGCTTTCCGCTTTCCCAGAAAACCGTATCCTCCAGCGCCTTCACGCTTTCCTGGGGGTAAAATCCCTCTTCTATCATGTTCTCCAAACGGAATAATTCTTCCCTGGATAAATCTTCAATATTGTCACAAAGCTCCTCTATGGCTGCCTTTCCGCTTCCTGATAAACTTCGTCCCTCTCCATCTTCAAATTCGTTAAAATTGTAGTTTGAAACCCGGTCTCCCTTATCGCCAAGCAGCTCCACATAATCCCAATAGGCACGGGTATCGTTTAAAAAATCCATCAGATAGGCATCGCCTTCGATAATCAGTTTCCTGGGCCTTGGCGTATAAAAACAATGGCAGTTTTCACAGGTATATGCCCTTGCCAGAAGAACCCTGCCCTCCTCCGTCTCTATACGAAACTCCTTGCCCTCAGGAAAAACTACCATATGGAGATTTTCTTTACACTTTGGACACTGGTAGCCCACCATGTAAAAATTGTTCCCCAGCCTGTTTGCCTGCCGCTGTTCAAAAGTAGTTTCCGTCTTAATAAACGAAGCCATCTTTTTCTTCCACACCAGATTGTACCAAAGGCCCTGGGATTCCTCTTCCTCTGGCTCCTCCTCGATTTTTTCCTCCGTGGATTCTAAGGCATAGGCTACCACATCTTCATAATTGATGCGCACCCCGTCCCGGAAAAAGCGAAAATTATCCTGGCTGTAATTAGGCTCCACATGAAATTCATGCAGCACACTTTCAAACAGGGAATTTACCTGGGCATAATTCTTGTCCACCTTAATTCCCTTGATGACTCCCCACTTCCCGAAGGCATACAGCACAAGATTCAGCACATTGCAGACTTTACTGTCATCCTCAATCTCAATGATATCCTGTCCTTCCATGGGAATGTCAACAACATTTGTGATTACTTTCTTACTCTCAAAATTAAAAAATAAAGACCGTACCCTTCCCTGGATAATCAGATAATCTCCGATTACCACAAAATATTTTGTCCATTCCACCGGAACCCCCATGGTTTTAAGCAGACGGTCAAAGGTCATACCTAATTCCCGGTTCGTCTTTAATATTATCATAAATGCACCTCGCAGTATTGTAATCGTTTCCCTACTATATATAATAATTCCTATGAATTACACGGTCAAGTCTTGATTTTTGTTTTTTCTCACTTTTCCGGTTTATAAAATTTTAAGAATTAAAAAATCCCCATTTTTCAAGGGTTTTACGGTTTTTGTTAGCACTCATTCAAAAAGAGTGCTAATTTTTTATTGACTTTTCCCCAAATACGTTTTATTATTGTTTTCAGTGAAAAACGTAAACCGATAATTTTTATAAAGGAGTGTTTCTTATGGCAAACAAACATGGCAGCTTATCAATTAACAGCGACAATATTTTTCCGGTAATAAAAAAATGGCTCTATTCCGACCATGATATTTTTTACCGGGAATTGATTTCCAACGGCTGTGACGCAATTACCAAACTGAAAAAACTTGACATGATGGGGGAATATGAACTTCCCGCAGATTACAAGCCCAAAGTCACCATTGAGGTAAATCCCGATGAGAAAACTTTAAGCGTTACAGATAACGGCCTTGGCATGACGGCTGAGGAAGTGGAGGAATACATTAACCAGATTGCTTTTTCCGGCGCCAACGATTTTTTGGAAAAATATAAGGACAAGACCAGTGACGACCAGATTATCGGGCATTTCGGATTAGGCTTCTACTCTGCTTTTATGGTGGCTGACGAGGTACACATTGACACCCTTTCCTACAAAGAAGGGGCAGCAGCCGTTCACTGGGAATGTGACGGGGGCACGGAATTTGACATGAAAGACGGCACCAAAGAGGAAGTGGGAACTACTATTACCCTGTTCTTAAATGAGGACTGCCTGGAATTTGCCAATGAGTACCGTGCAAGGGAAGTCGTGCAGAAATACTGTTCTTTTATGCCTACGGAAATTTACCTTACCAAGGCAAACGCCCCGGAAGAATATGAAACCATTGATGCCGATGAAAAATTAGATACCGACACTGTCATTGAAACCATTATTGAAGAGGCAAAGACAGAGGAAAAGGAAAATGAAAACGGGGAAAAAGAAATTGTGGAAGTTTCCCCGAGAAAAGAAAAATTAAAGATTGTAAAACGTCCCGTTCCTTTAAATGACACTGCGCCTCTCTGGGCAAAAACCCCGAAAGACTGCACGGACGAAGAATACAAAACTTTTTACAGGAAAGTTTTTGCAGATTATAAAGAGCCCCTGTTCTGGATTCATTTAAATATGGATTATCCTTTTAATTTAAAAGGAATCCTTTACTTCCCAAAAATCAACACGGAATATGATTCCATTGAGGGCACAATCAAATTGTATAACAATCAGGTGTTTGTGGCAGATAATATCAAAGAAGTAATACCCGAATTTTTAATGCTGCTTAAAGGGGTGATTGACTGTCCTGACCTGCCTTTAAATGTGTCCAGAAGCGCACTGCAAAACGACGGTTTTGTAAAGAAAATTTCTGATTACATTACGAAAAAAGTGGCTGACAAGCTGATTGGCATGTGCAAAACCGACAAGGAATCCTACGAAAAATACTGGGATGACATCAGCCCGTTTATCAAGTTCGGCTGCTTAAAGGATGAAAAGTTCTGCGATAAGATGAACGACTATATTCTGTTTAAAGATATTAACGACAAATATTTAACTCTTCCTGAATGGTTAAAACCCGTGGAAGAAGAAAAGGCAGAGGAAGGTGAATCCAAGGAAGACGAAAAAGAACCGGAAGTAACCGTGGAAAATGCAGACGGCACCCCCGCCGGGGATGCTGCTTCGGAATCAGAAGAGCCTAAGGATGACAGAAATGTTATTTACTATGTAACGGATTTGAACCAGCAGGGACAGTATATTAAAATGTTTAAAGAGCAGAACATGAATGCTGTTATTTTAAACCACAATATTGACACATCCTTTATCTCCCAGTTGGAGAGAAGAAATGAAAAATACAAATTTATGCGTATTGACGCAGACTTAACGGAGGCTTTGAAAGAAGAAACATCCGAGGAGGAATTAAAGGATATAACGGAAACCTTAACAGAAGTATTCCGCAAATCATTAAACAATGATAAGCTGAATGTAAAGGTGGAAAAATTAAAGGACGAAAACATCTCTTCCGTTATTACTTTATCCGAGGAAGGCAGACGTATGCAGGATATGATGAAAATGTACTCCATGGGAGGCATGGGCATGGATATGTCTATGTTCGGCGGAGATATTACATTGACATTAAATGCAAACCATCCTCTTGTAAAATACATTGTGGACAATAAAGAATCAGAGCATGTAGTTGATTTCTGCGAACAGTTATATGACCTGGCAATGATTTCCAATCAGCCTCTCCCACCGGAAGCTATGACAAAATTCATTGCAAGAAGCAATAAAATCATGATGCTACTGACAAAGTAAAATGACGTCTGTATTTATCATAGACTTTGCATCTAACGTATGATATACTTGTGTTGTAATAATATAGTCTGCAATATAGAAAGCAGGTGATTATATGCCAAGTGACAAAGAAATGATTAGCAATTTAATTGATACTTATTCAAATCTGCAGCGTATAAAAAATGCTGATAATGCTGAAAAAGAACTTGATTATCAATTAACTTTAGTAAAAGCAAAACTTGAATCATTCGGCATAGTTACAAGTGAATTGGATATAAAAAAATAATGTATCTGAACAGTTACATGAAATCAGACATTTATGTGCATTGTCATAACAGTGTATTGACACATAGCAGAAAAAAATGATATTATACAATCAAAGGAGTGATATTATGGCAAATACAAATGTTACAATGCGGATAGATGAAAATTTAAAAGTACAGTTACAGGATTTAATGTCTAATTTAGGTATGGATATGACAACATTTTTTACACTTGCAGCAAAGCAGGCAGTAAGAGAACAAGCATTGCCATTCCAGCCCAAAATGATTGGAAATTACAACAAAAAAGCATACCAGCTTGCAATGGAAAATACCAAGTATAATACGGAGGGGAAAGCCGTTATCAATAAGGATGATGAATGGAAAAATGAGACAGAATGGGATGAAATGTTTGAACAGATGAAAAAGGAAAGGAATATTTAGACTATGTACAACAAAGGCGAAGTTTGGTTTGTGGAATTTCCATTAGAAGAAGATAATTCGCAAATCATAAACAGACCGGTAATTGTATTGGACGAAAATGCACTTGGCGTTTTATCTGTAAAGATTACGAAGCATTCACCCAGAACGACAGACCCATATGATATTCCTATCTTACATTGGCGTGAAGCAAATTTGAGATTAGCGTCAACTGCAAGAGTATCTAAGGTAATGTTACTGTCCCAAGACAGTTTTATATTTAAAATTGGACAATTAGATAAAGATGATTTGGAAATCATTGAAGAAATGTATCAGAAATATTTAAAAGGAAACGGGAAATAGATATATAATTGTTTCATTCATATATGATTTTCAGATTATAAAAATGCAACCCTTACAAAACTGTAATTGTTTTTGTAAGGGTTTTGTAATGTGGCAGTATTATACTATTATACGATAGTTCATAATTGCACAGGAAGGAGAAGTAATAAAATGAATAATATCGTAAAAGTAGAAAACCTTGTAAAATGCTACGGTTCAGGGGAAAATCTGGTAAAGGCGGTAGACCACACGAACCTGGAAATTGAAAGGGGAAAATTTACTGCCATTATCGGCCGCTCCGGTTCGGGAAAGTCCACCCTTCTTCACTTGTTAGGAGGGCTTGACCGCCCGGATTCGGGAAAAGTTTTTATTGAAGACAAAGATATGTATGACTTAAAAGGGGACGATTTGGCCGCCTTCCGCAGGGAAAAAATAGGATTTATTTTCCAGGATTACAATTTGATTCCATCCCTTACCGTGTGGGAAAACGTTGTGCTTCCCTTAGGGCTGGCAGAAAAGAAAATCCGAGAAGAAAAAGTGATGGATATTTTAAATAAGATAGGCATGAAAGATAAAAAGGATTCCCTGCCGGCAACATTATCCGGCGGACAAAAGCAGCGCTGTGCCATTGCAAGGGCACTTGTCTCCTCCCCTGCCATTATTCTTGCCGATGAACCTACGGGAAACCTAGATTCCCAGACGGAATTGGAAGTAATGGATATCTTAAAAAAATGCGTGCAGGATTTCGGACAGACACTGATTATGATTACCCATGATGAAGTGATTGCCCAGATGGCGGATGTTGTAATTTTAATTGAAGACGGGAAGGTGGTGAGGAAATCATGAAAATGGTGAAAAGAATTGCCATTCAAAATATAAAGTACTATAAAAGTAAAAATTTTCTCATCGGAATCGCCGTTTTTCTGACAACGCTCCTGCTGTTTTTAGTGCCTACCATCGGAAAGGATATGATAGAATCCCAATTTGCGGCTACCAATGAAATATATCCTTCCTACCATGCATTGCTGCGGGATGTGGATGGGGATATGGTGGAAAAACTTTCCGTATACCACGGCATAGAAACCTGGGGGCTCAGAAGTGATGCTGCTTTAGTCTCTGCAAACAATGCACAGATTATCCTGCTCTACATGGATGAAAAAGGGTTTGAGTTAAACAACCAAAAACTGTCGGAGGGAACTTTGCCTGTAAAAGAAAATGAAATTGTAGTTTCCCGGGGGGTTTTGTCTGCTTTAGGGCAGGAGGCCAAAACAGGGGATACGATTACCATTCCCTATCAGGTTAACCATGATGGAGCATTGGATTATGTTAAAGAAAAACCGTTTGTGATAACAGGATTTTTGGAGAGCCCCACGGAAAATAACACACAAAATAATTCCAATGCATTATATCCCGCATTGATATCGAAAGAATTTTTAGAACATGAAGTTTCCCCGGAGGAAATCCGGTATCGTTTTTTCTTACGGGTGGATACAAAAGAACATACCACTACGGATGAGATAAAAAAACAGATTCATGCAATCGGAGAGAGCCTCCACATATCGGAGAATGATATCAGAATCAATGACGATTACCTTCTGGCAAATTATGTGGACCCGGTTTTTGTCCCGGTGATTGCAATAATTATGTGCATCATTGTTTTCGCCGGAGTGATAACGATTTACAGTATTTATTATGTGGGAATTTCGGACAGGGTCAGAGAATATGGAAAATTGAAAGCCATGGGGGCTTCCAAAAAACAGTTAAAAAATATGGTTCTCTTAGAGGGAATGTTTGTGGCGGGAATTTTTATACCAGCAGGGCTTATTGTGGGAACACTCCTCACAAAAGGCATATTCACCCTGTTCTTTAAACTTGTAGGAAATAAAAATATCATGATGGAAACAATTACACAACTGGTACAATCAGGAAAGGTATCCCTGTATCATCTGCCGATTTATGTCCTGGCGGTTCTGGTAGCCTTTTTGACGGTGCGTTTAGGCTTACAGAAGCCGATTCGGGTTGTTTCTAAAATCACGGATATGGAGGCAATACGCTATCAGGGGGAGGATGAAAAAAAGAAAAAAGGAAAGGCATGGCGGAAAAGTTATAAAGAGGTCTCGGTTTTCCGGCTGGCAAAAATCTATCTTGCAGGGAAAAAGAAAAATGTTTTTATTACGGTGGCGGCAATGTCTGCAACGGGAATTTTTGTGATGGTTGTGGCAACGGTTTTATCCTGTGCAAATCCAAAAGAAAGCGCTGCCAGTTCCATATTGGGCCAGTATAAAATTACGCTTCATGTGGAGTCCGACAACAAAGAGCATCCTGAACGGAAATGGAATAACATCATAAAAAACAACCCTCTTACAGAAGATTTAAAACAGGAGATTTTAAATATTGACGGCATTACGGATATCAGTTGTTTTTTGGAGGGCTATGCCACGGTGGATATTTATCAGGATGTGGATACCTACTGCATATCGGGAGTGCCGGACGAGCACATGGAACAGCTTCTGGACGGAATTATAGAAGGAAATGTTTCCTATGAGGATTTGCAGCGGGGGGATGTATGTATTATGGATAAAAACATGCTCTACTGGTATCCTGATATCCATTTGGGAGATACGCTAAAATTCTGCTTTCTGGATGAGGGAAATCACAGCGTGGATGTTAAAGTGGCAGCCATTGGGGATTACGATTCCGGCTTTAACAATTATAATTATTTCCTTATGGGAACAAGGGGGCTAGAGAATATCTGCCCGGGAGAATTAAACGGCAGGTTTACGGTTTTTGCCGAAGAAGATTACAATCCCAATGTGGAAGCGGCAATAAAGCAAATCATAGGAAAAAGTGATTTACTGCTCCTTGAAACATGGAAGGAACAGTATGACATCTGGAAATCCGCCCTTCTTATCACCAATGCGGCAGCTTATGCTTTTCTTGGGATTTTAGGCATGATATGCGTAATGAATATGGTAAATACCATGATTCATTCTGTCCACCTGCGGAGAAGGGAAATGGGTATGATGCAGGCTTTGGGAATGACCCAGCGGCAGCTTGTAAAAATGCTTGTCATGGAAGGATTATTTTATACGGCCGGGACGCTGATTCTCTCGGTGGGAGGCGGAAGCCTCTTAGGATATCCCGTGTATTTAAAAGTCCGGGAACTGGGAGGATTTAATATCAGAACTTACCATTATCCTTTTGCCGCGGCTGTTGCGGTGTCCCTTATTCTCCTTGCCATCCAGCTCCTTCTGGCAGTGGGATTAGGGCGTTTTGTAAAAAAAGATTCTCTCATAGAGAGAATACGGTACAGCGAATAAAAACATTGGATGCAAGGGAATACCCCCTGCATCCATTTCATTATTCTTTAATTTTATCAATATCTGTAAGATTTACACCTGCCACATTAAGTATCGCTTTCAAAGACAAATAATCATCTTTTAAGCTGTTATATGTTTTTATTGCTCCTTCTTCTTTTGCAACCAGCATATGCTTTTGCACTTTTTGGAACCGTTCAATAGTATCTCTTGTAACTTCTAAGCTAGTAGGCATTTTTGCCACCTCCCTGATAATGAACAATTGTTATACTCCAGTGCATACACATTTGCCAAATGATTTGCTGTTCTTTGTGAAACAGAGAATACCTATTGGCAAATCATTTGGTTCACGGGTATATCTGGTTGTGTTTACTATATCATAATCAGAAAACAAAGTCTATGATAACTTGTACTCCAGTGCACTTTCTTTCGGAAAACAAATGCAGCCTTTTCACCTCCCCTTTGCCTTATGACTATTAGACACTTAAATTATACAAAAAGTTTCCTGCAAAGCAAAAAAACTTCTTATTCCCGGGGGATTGGAAAATATATACAAATATGTTATAATATACATATATTTTTATTAAGAATGGGAGTTGAAGTTTAATCATGGAAACAAGGAAATTAACTGCATTGGATGTTTACATTAACAAAGTGTACAAAATTGTTCTCTTAGCAGTGACGCTTACCTGCATGATCGCCGGAATATCATATACGGGAAATAAACTGCAGGGCTTCTATGAAGGCACAAGTATTATTGCATTTTTAATTTTTGACCTGACGAATGTAATATATTTGGGAATTGCCATTTTCTTTATAAAAACAGGATTTGAAAACGGCTGCGTAAAACCCTCCAAGTTAAAGCAAAGTAAAATTTTTCTGATTGCCATTATATTTATACAATATAATTATATATTATTTATAGCCCCATCCAGGGATTTTTGGGCATATACCTTTTTATTCATACTGGTTACCGGATTACTGCTGGATACTAAAATGGTTACGGCGGCCATTATAGAGATTGTTGCCTCGTTAATTGTGGCATGGATTACCCACGGTGAAGCATTGCTGCCAGACAAAGATGAAATGTTTATGGTTAACTTTATGTGTATTCTTTCCTGCATTATTCTGACGACTGCATTTATTTTTCTGAATACATACATGGTTTCCAAGTTTCTGATAACCGCCAAAAAAGACGAACTGGAACGCAATAATGAACGTGTCACCAATATATTGTCTTCTGTCAAATCCTTATCTGAAAAACTATATTCCTCCGGCAGCTCCCTTTCTCAAATCGCAGAAAATGAAAGTACGTCTGAAGAAGAATTGTCCGCCACAAGCGAGCAATTATTACAGAGCAGCAATTTACTTAAAAAGAAAACAGGGGAAAGCATCTCTAATTTAGGTGATTTAAGCCAGTGGGAAACAGTGGTTGCAGAAAATGTGGAAAAAGTAGAAACTACATCCAAAGACTTGCTGGGCAAATCAAGAGATAATCAAAAATTATTAAACAATTTGCAGGCCATTAACGGTGAAGTATCAAACTCTATGTCTACAACAATAGATGTGGCTGAAAAACTTTCAACAGCGGTAAAAGAAATAGGGGTTACTTTAAATCTGATTAATGAAATATCGTCTTCTACAAACTTACTGGCTTTGAATGCCTCCATTGAAGCGGCAAGGGCCGGAGAAGCCGGAAAAGGATTTGCAGTAGTGGCGCAGGAAGTTGGCAACCTGGCAAACAGTACAAAGCAATCCTTAGATGAAGTAGCGGCAGTAATTGCAAGGGTACAGGATAATGTAAATGAGATATCGCTGCATGTAGAGGAAAATTCACAGAAGTTGGAAAAGCAAAATGAATACTTCGACCATGTTTTCCAAAGCCTGAAAGATATGACGGAATTTCTTAATATATCCGCAGAAGCTATCAACACAATGGGAGAAGCCCAGAATAAACAATCAGATGTAATTAAGAATACCATATCCATTAATAAAGATATCGCAGAAAGTATCAGTATGGAAAACCAACAGTTTGTATCTATCAATGCTATGGTTGAAAACAATGTACAAAATATAACCGGAATGACAGAACAGATAAGTAAAATAAATGTAATGGTTGATGAAATCAATAATCTGCTTAATTCAGAAGAATAAAATTCCACCTAGGCTACGCAAGCATCAGCATGATGGTAAGGCAAAATTCTCCATCTTCTAAGGCAATATCTATATCTCCGGAGTATTTGTCCACAACCCTGCGGATGTTTGAGAGCCCATACCCGTGGGCGTGGCTGTACCCGCAGCCCTCCTCCTTTTCTTTTGATGTAACCGGCAGACCAGTTTCTTTGTTCCACTGCACCGTTCCGTTGAAGCTATTGATGATTTCTATCATAAAGGCATTGTTCCTGCGGTAAGAACGGATGGAAATATAAGGGTTTTCACTTTCTCCCACATGTTCCAACGCATTCTCCATGGCATTATTCAGCATGACGCTCACATCAAAGGCATTGACATCCCCGTCTGTGGGATAATAAAAATCTGAAGAAAATTGTATATTTCTTTTTTCCGCTTCATTTTTTGCTTCCTGCAAAATCACGTCGGTTACAGGATTTCCGCTTTTTATCTCACCCGTAATTTCAGAAAAGGCATTCCTTAAATTTGCAGTGTAATCCCGGGCTTCTTCCTGCTTATCTCCTGCATAAAGCCTTTCCAATGTAAAAATGTGGTTTGCCATGTCATGCTTCATGCTGCGTATACTCTTATACCGATTTTCCACCTTTTCGATATGCTGTCTGATGCTGTCCACCTGTGCGGCAAGCAGCCTGTTCTGCAGTTTTTCCTCCTGCCCTGCCTTCATATTCTGATACAGTACAATAACCGCCACAATAGAGATAATAGCCGCTATATAATACAAAACCGCCAGAAAGTCAAGGATATCTGAGTTATTTACATTCTCTATAATGTAGTTCATCCGGTAATCCCACATGACAGCATATCCCAGCATACCCATAACAGAAGATGCGGTAAGCAGCGGCAGTTCCTTCACAGAAACAGGCTCTGCCTTATAGACGTAATTTTTTGTAATAATCCATATGCTAACCGCCAGCACGAAGGACTCTAACAGCAGGTGGAACACCCACACCCCTGCATATAATAAAAGCCACTGCTCCTCGTGGGCCAGCATATATTCTGTCCTGGAAAGATAATGGTATGTTTCATCATAAATCACATCCGATATGGAAAAGGCAAACAAACACAGCGCAGAAAATGTCACACAAAGAAAGATATATTTCACAAAATTTCCATGCTCTTTTAAGCACAATATAAGAAAAGCCGTAAGCACGGCTGTTCCGTAGGCTGTAAAAACACCAAAATGCCACGGCAGTAAATATAACATGACCATTGCCATAACAAAGACTGCGCCGCCTGCATAAAAGGATGCTTTTTTATTTTTACAGAAGGGTTTTACAAACCGATATAAAAAATATCCTTCCAGTAATATTTTTAAAGAATTCATAATTTCGGATATCTGACCCGCCTGCATGATTTCGCTTTCCGTCATATCGCTTTTCTTCCTTTTTTATTCCCGCGAGCAACGAGCCAAGTGACTGCTTGCAGGCATTTGGCGATTGCCGCATACTGTTTCCTGTATCTCTTATCGTCCTGTTTTATAAATTGTTATAGGATATTGTTGTGAAACAGCCTTTTTCTGCGGTGAAATATCTTCTGTATCAAAAAAGCCTTCGTAATTTACAGGCCCACACTTGTATTGGGTATAGAGTTTACACTCATAGGCGGCATCCAGCTATATACCAGTAGCAAGTCACCTGTACCGGTGGATGCAATCTGTACCATCCGCTCCACATCCACTGCCGCAATGCTCTGTTCATCCACAAGGGCGCAGCAGACCTGGCCGTTTTGGCTAATCACTTTTTTACGCTTCATCTTTTTTACTGCCTTGCCTACAATTTTTGCATCCCGTGCCATACCGTTATTCATACAGTAATAACAGATTTCCGTAAAGGTACGTTCCCCTTCCATAAGATAAAACAATATCCTTGTCTCCATCATATTCAGACGAACAGGAAAAAGTTTTTTTCTGGGCCATATGCGGATACTGCGGAGGGATTTGCATTTCCTGCGGTGCTCCTGCCGGTCCATTGCAGCAAAATCCATGTCTTCAAAAGGCAGTACCGGTTTGGACAGACATTGGGCCGCCCTGGTTTCCAGTTCCTTAAGGCTGCGCAATTCCCCAATTTTCATACGGGATACCATGTCATGGATTTCCACAAGCTGCTCCATTTCATCTTCAATCCTCTTAAGATACCCCTCTAAAATCTCAGGAACATCTGCGTCAGTTTCCTTCATCATGCGTATTTCCCCAATGGTAAAACGCATCCGCCTTAAAAGTGCAACATTCTCCAGTTCCGTCACATCTTTTTCCCCATAACTCCTGAAATGCCTGCCGTTCTTCTCCTGTACATCGGGATGAATAAATCCCTGCTCCTCGTAATAACGGATTGTTTTTTCGGTAAGCCCTGTCTGTTTTGCCACTTCTTTAATCGTCATATTCATTCCCCCTGTCTGTTTGTATTACTTTTGCGTATAATAACATATAACCCTGGGGGATATGCAAGGGTTTTTTATATTTTAAACCGCTTTTGATACCTGCATCAATATTTACTCATGAGAATACTTTCCGACTATGCTTTTTACCTTAATTATTTAAGCACTTCTTTTTTCTGCAAGCTCCCTAACCTTTTCCAGGGACAAACCCGAATACTGAGCGATTTTCTCAAGAGAAAGCTGCCCATCGTTTATCATTTCAAGAGCATTGTCTATTCTTGTAGCAAGTTCTGTCTCATTCCTCATTTCTTCCATAACCCGGCACATGACTTCCACCCCTTTCTCATCTTCTTTGAAATATCTCATTTTCGCAGCTAATTGTGAAAAATACATATCATCTGCTTTAATGCAGGAAAAGTCATGCATCAGCTTCTCAAGTTCTGTTTTGCTCCCCTGCTTTGCCCCGTTCACATAAATAGTATGCGCACCGTCATTAACAGGAATGTACTCTCCATCAATCGAAATATATTTCTCTATCGGATAGAGTGCTTTATCTTTCCCGATTACATCGCTTTCAGTGATAAAAATTATATAAGTTTCCGGCAATTCTTCCGGTTTCTGCCCCGGTTTTAGAACGGACGCATCCAAAAGGCTGCTATTGTGCCTTGCCCTCTTAAATCCTGCACCTCGGTCATCACGCTGAATTTCAATATCCGCCTCGGTTCCATTATCCTCTATGGCATGGACATCAAGCCTCACCGAACGCCCATTCAGATTTTTCAACTCATGCTGCACATGGACGCTCTGCACCTTTAGACCCGGTTTAGCCAAAATAATTCGTAAAATAAACTCTGTATCCTCAATATTATCTCTGAAAAAGGCAGACAAAAAATCATCATCCATTAAACGGAAACCTCTTAGCCTCTGTAAGTCCTGTTCATGCAGGGCTGCACGCTGTTCTTCTGTCATAGGCAAGCGTACCACCTCCTTACTGCTCTCAGGAATATTATACAGAGAATACCCCGCTGTTTCAATCAAAATCTGATTTCTCAAAGAATACTCCTTTGATGTTTGTTTACTCATGAGAATACTTTCCCAGCATCTCCGTCAATGTCTGTTTCATCTCCTCCCGCAGGGATTTTGGCTTTAGTACTTCCACCCTGCTGCCCTGGCTTAAAAGCCACATCATAATACCTTTTCCGTAAACTTCCGCTTCTATTATGTATCCTTCTTTTGTCTGAGAAAGAATCTTTGCCGTGGGAAGTCTGTCCAAAAGAGCCTCCGGGTTTTCCCCGGTAAACCGCAGTTGAATCCGCATCAATTGTCCGGCATACATAAACTGGATACGCTTCCGAAACTCTCCCTCCTCAAACCGGCTGGCATAGGATATCCTGTATTTCTCTCCTGTTTCCCGATAACTTACAATACGGTCGATGCGGAAAATCGCAGGATAATCATACTTATGAACATAAGCGCCCTCCTCATTTTTTTCCACGATATAAGCATTCAGATAAAAATAGTACTCCGAAAAAATCAGGGCCGCCGGCTCCACAATCCTCCTCACCAGTTCATTGGAATGTGTGGCTTTTATATACTCAATTTCCAAAAGGTTACGTTCTTTAATATCAGAGCCAAGAGCCCAGAGTTTATCCTGGACATAGGACTGGTGGTGCAGTTCCACATAGTGATATCTCTCGTTTGCAATCAAATCCGAAACAAGTTTCATATTTTTCAAGGGCACGCATCCTGCCAGCAGTTTGTCTAAAATAACATCGATTTCTTTCCTGGAAAATGCCCTGCTCTCCAACAGGATTTTGCTGACGGCAAGAATTTCACTGTTTGTCATAAGAGATACCCTTGCGCCCTTCATCACAAAACCTTTTTTCGTATGGTCGTAAACCACCTCTCTGGCATCAGAGGAATCTTTTACCTTCTGCTCTGATAAAAACGCCCGGATATCGTCAATATCCCTTTGTATAGAACGGGCGTCCACACCGAATTTTCCGGCTTCCTCTGTTTTGTTTATCGCCTTTCCCTCACACAGACGTACATAGATGTCAAGGGTTCTTGTGTTTTTGTGCATTTTATCTGACATGGTTTAACTTTCCCCTTTTTAGACCATTCTTGTAAGTTCTGATTTTGTTTTATCCTTATATTTTACAACAGCAGACTCCACCGAAATACCATCGTTATTCCTGTATCGAACGTCCACAAGCCCTACCCACTGGTCAGGATACTTTTTCTGAATCTGTTCCCACGTTAATCTCTCCGTCATAAAATCCACTTTCTTTCCTGATTATTATTATAATCTGGATAACTGTCTATCGCAACTTATTCTGAATTAATTTCGCTGTAATCTTTTATCCCATCAGATTTGTTGCATTCTGTATCCATAATCGAAAATTTCACCTGTTT
>CANRJF010000010.1 GCA_947630855.1 uncultured Lachnospiraceae bacterium | reverse complement strand
GGCTCATTTTGAGATGGTGGCTACCATTGTGCACCAGCTTACCAGAAATCTTACCCCTGAAGAAATCAAAGAATCCGACTTTGGGGATTACTACATCGACCATACCTTAGGCATATGGCCTCAGGGTGGTAAAAGCCCCTGATGTCATTGACAAGAACTGCAAATAAAAAACACTGACTGACAACAAACGCCAGGGCCGACAGACTGCCAATTACGAAATATTCATTCTGGCAGTTCTTCGGCTCTGGCATCACAGAACGCACATTTTTGTTTTTTAAAACTTCTCCATTCCCAAATCCTCAAATTTTGCTTCCAGACAGTTATAATATCCCCCTGAATAGGTAATAAAACCTATTCCATCCCCCGTTAAATAGAAATAGGAATCATAATCGATAAGCGGTTCTTCTTCCTCCAGATGAAGTTCGGCAATCCAAGTTTCTACCGGCCTCCCCTCCCATGAAAGCAGCCCCTCAAAGACTCCGCTCTCCAACAAAGACTTAAACGACCTCTCTTTTCCTATCACATCCTCTAAATGAAGCACCTCCCCTGTTTGAAGGTCAATAGTAATACCCGTCTCCCACTCGCCTGGATGATTATTACCCTGGGTAAAGCTGTTTGTATAAATGCGCATAGATACATATCTCTCATCTTCTCTGGTAATCAAATAGTTTCTGTTAATCGATGTGTTTACTTTACTGCCAGGAAATAAACCATCCTCCAGATAGTCTTTAAAAAAAGCATTTTTCAATTTTTCATTGACCACTTTCCCCAGTTCATCATCCGATAACCAGACCCGGGGATATTCAATAATAATATCAATATTCAGCCTTTCATCCTGATAGTTATAAAGCATTGGCCTTACATAAGAATCTGTCTCTATGGGGATTTCTTTTTGTCTGTCCCTCTCAATGGGTCCGCTTTCCGAAACGTAATGAACCGTAGACGGCAAATCTGTCTTATTTGTAATCTGAACCTTATGCCTGTAATTTTTTCTCAACTCCGTCACAAATGAGGAGTCCTCAGACTCTGCCCTATAAGGATCTTTTGAAAAAATCCGTTCATCCTCCCCCTCAAACACGTACCAGGCCGTTTCTGCATCTACCGTATATGCAATGACCTCCCTCCACAATTCGTCCTCACCCTCCAACAATATGTCGCAGGAAAATTGCTCCTCTTCCTCTTCGACCGGTCCGAAATATGCCTGATAAATGCCTTCAATCCCATAACGGCGGAATCCTTCCTGAATATAGAGAGCCATTTGTTCATAAAGATCTAATTCCTCCACAGATAATCCTGTCTCATTTTCCGTCGATTCTTCTGTCTGCCGCTCCCCGATATCTTCTGTTATTTTTTCTATCTCTTTTTCTGTTTCCTCAAATTCATTCTCTGTCTCCTGGCTGCATCCCCACAGAATAAAGCAAAAGAGCATACCTGGCATAAATAGATTTATAAGCTTTTGTTTCTTCAAATTCATTGTACTGCCTCCACTTCCTCTAATCTGGCAGATGCATTCAATTCCTTACATCTACCCATCACTCCTCAGAAAGCATATCCACCGGCCCGATTTTCCTGATTTTCATAGAAGATATAAAAGAAGCCGCCACAGCTGTTGCCAAAATCCCTGCCACTGTCACAATCATCCAGAAAATTTTTACCGTAAAGGGACAACTCTTTATCTCGCTGAAGGACAAAAACAACACCACCAAAGGCTCCATAAAATATCTGCTTAACACAGCCCCCGCCAAAGCTCCAGCGGCAATTACAGGAAGATTTATCATAATAGTCTGAATCATAAGCTCCCCCGTGGTAAATCCCAATGCCTTATAAATACCGAAATTTTTTCTCTCCTTTATCACCTTGGATTTAATCAAAAGAAGTTCCACCATTGCCACCACAAACACTGTGATTGTCACAAACACAGCACATATAGCAATCATTGCCGCTTTAATTCCCCCCATAATATCGTCTGTCTGCACCTGGCTGTCTAAAACCTCTGCCTGGGGAAATTCGGCGGAAACCCGTTTTATGATTTCCTCCTTATCTTCTCCTTCTTTGACATACACATAGATAAAAGATGAGGAAGTGCTGCCGTTTAACGCCTTTGACCCTTCTTCCGTGAGCATTGCCTTTAATCCCATATTCGTTATTTTCTGGTCAATTCCGCTGATAAGGAAAGGCATACGCTCCCCCAGTCCGGTAACGTAAACAGTATCTCCTTCCTTTACCTTCAAAACTTTTGCTATTCCCGTGGATAACATTATCTCGTTTTCGTACCTGGGAAGCCTGCCGGATACCACCGTTTCATTTCTCACAAGTTCCGGATTCCGCCAGATATCACAGCTGCACTCCGTCTCCTTACTCTGGCTTTCCAAATGCAGGGATATGGAATTGTAATACAGCACCGAATCTATCTCCCGCCAGCTTTCCAATGTCCTCCCAATTTCATCAAAATCCCCTGGGGTACTGGCCATGTAAAAATCCCCCGATTCTATTCCCACCAAACAAAGCAGCGCATTCTGATTTTTTACAAAATTATCATACATCCCAAAACCCACACAGGAGGAAAATGCCAAAAGCGCCACAATAAAGAAAATGGAAAGATTTTTTCCTTTTTCAAACAAAAGGTTTTTCCCGGATAAACATAAATTTACGGGAAGACGGCTTTTTTCAAAAGGAAAATAATTTCTCTTAAAATTATGGGTATCAATGCCTCCCCTTAAGGCATGGAGCACTGAAATCTTTTTATAAACCCTTCCCCCAAAATAAGCCACTGTAAGCACAATGAAAAAAACTATTCCGGCAGAAATTGCCGCCGCTCCAAAATGGAACGTCTGGTTCCAGCTAACACCAAGCATCATGCCCTGAAAGCTGCCGATAAAACTGCTTCCCAAACTCCCTAATGCAATGCCAAAAATCACGCCAAAAAAAGTAATCACGCACATTTCCAATACCACGGCGGCATTCATCTGCCCTGTGGTATACCCCGCCGCCATTAAAATGCCGATATTTTTCCGGTTCATCTCCATATAATTACGGATGCTGAAACGGATAATAATAAGAGCCACCACAATTAAAATCAGGGAAAAACCAGAATAACCCCCATGCTGATTTTTGAGAGTATAGCGACGCCGCCCTTCATAGTTTTCCAGTTTAGCCCAAAATTCACGGTGTCTAACAGCTCCGGCACTTCACTTTTCAATAAACCGGTTATTTTATCATCAAAATCAAGGCTGTCCTCCCCGGGTTTTAAACGGACTTTATATTGTATATATTCGGATACTTTTGCCGTCTCATTTTCTTTTACCAGCTTTTCATAAAAACCGTCCTCCACATAGGCTCTGTAAACGCTGATATTGATTGGAGTGGCAAAGAGAGGGTCTTCCACAAAACCTGACACGACAAAAGAATATTCCTTATCCCCAATCATAAAACAGCAGGTATCCCCGATTTTATAACCCTCTGCCGCTTTCATGTAAAAGGGAAGGGCAATGCTGTTTTCCTGAATGGTTTTTCCCTCCATTCCAAAAAGCCTGCCAATCTTTCTCTCTTCTTCTAATTTTCCCAGAAGAAACTGCATCTGGCTGTATTCCTCTTCCCCCTGCTTTTTATATTTTACACCTGTCAGGTACAGGCAAGGAGACTCTTCGTACTCTTCCACCTCCTCCTGGGATCTAAAAAGCTCCGGTATCTTATCCCTTCCCACATTTGCCACAAAGGACACATCCGGGGTATGGGCTTTTTCGTAAGCAGTATCTAAAACATGTTCCATGCCGGAAAATACGGAAATGCTGATGTACAAAAGCAGGGCCGCCAATGCAATAAGAAAAAGAAGCACCATTACATCGCCTTTCTTCTTTTTTAAACTGTTTTTGGTGATAAAATATATTCCCTTCATCCTACCACCCCATTTCCTGTAAAAATAACCGCAGTTTTTCATGACGGTCTTTATCGCCGCTTACATATTCCCCCAGCTTAAGCTCCCCTGTAATAACCCCGTCGTTTAAATATAAAATCCGGCTGCCTCTTCTTGCGGATTTCATATCGTGGGTTACCATTACAATGCTCTGCCCCTTTTTATTAAGTTCAGTAAACACGTTTAATACATGTTCCGTATTCTGGGAATTTAAGGCCCCTGTTGGCTCGTCTGCAAACAATATTTCCGGCTCGTTAATGATTCCCCGGATAACCGCTACCCTCTGCTGTTCTCCGCCGGATAACTGGGTGGGAAATTTATGGAAAGCCTCCTGTGACAATCCCACGGAAAGAAGAAGCTGTTTTGCCCGCCGGGCTAATGCCTTTCTGTCCCTGCTTACCAAAAGGCCGCAGACCATAATATTGTCCAACACGCTCATGGTGTCGTTTAAATAGTTCTGCTGGAATACAAATCCGCAGTGGGTTCTCCTAAATACTGCCAATTTGTCATTACTAAGTCCTGAAATCTCCTCCCCCTGATAGGATATGCTGCCTAAGGTGGGGCGGTCCATGCCGGAGAGTGCGTAAAGAAGGGTACTTTTTCCCGAACCGGAATTACCCATGATAACCGTGAAATCTCCCTGCTCTATGGATAGGTTTAAATTTTTTAGTACGTGCTGCTGAATAGATTCGTTGGAAAATGTTTTGCATAAATCTTTTACTTTTAATATACTGCTCATATCCTGCCTCCTGTCTATTTTTTACATTTTCCATTTTAACAGCGTCCTTTGGAAAAGTCTTAATCTGTTTCTTGTCTGTTTCTTAACTGATTCTTAAAGATTGTCTTAAACTGTTTATCTGTCCATTTATGCTTACACCTTCTTCAAAAACAACTCCACCACAAACCCATCCTGGTTATAGTACTCCATCCCGCCCCCCATCTGCTCCATAAACATCTTTGCCAGATACAGCCCCAGGCCGGAGCCTTCTTTGCCCCTGGCATTGCTGCCTCTGTAAAATTTTTCCACTATCTTAGGTAAATCCTCCCCCGGCACCCCTTCCCCAAAATCTTTTATCAAAATGCGAATCCCTTCCTCATCCTCCGAAAAATCCACCTGCACCCTGGTTTTTGCATATTTCCATGCATTATTTATACAATTGTCAATCACCTGGGAAAACCTGAGCTTATCCATATAAACCATACACTCCGGCAAAGGGGAAGCAAATTCAATTTCCCCATAAACCTGCAAATCCTTAAAATTTTCCATGATGCAAAGAGAACTCTCCTCCATGGGCTCCACCTTTAACGCCGTAAGCTCCTCCAAAGTGGCATGAAACAAATTCCCCACCAGTTTTTCAATCATTTTTGCCTTACTTAAAATAAGTGCAACCTTCTTTTGGATTTCAGGCTCCTTTTCTTTCACCTGCATCACTTCACATGCCGCTTCAATCGTTGCCACCGGGGTTTTAATATCGTGGGATAATTCCGCCACCAGCTCTTTTTTGCTTATATTTGCCTGATACTCACTTTCTCTAGCCCTTTTTAATTCTTCCCGCATTAAATCAAAACTTTCCGTAAATGCGCCAAAGTAATTATATTTCCTGACCTTTAAAGGAAAATCCAGATTTCCCTTTGCCACCTGCCTGGCAAAATCCTGCAAATTTAAAAAAGGGCGTATCAGCCAGATATACAAAAATCCGAAAAACACGCAGCCCAAAAGATACACTCCAAAAAAATATGCCAAAACCTTCTTTTCCACCTGATTTATCAGTTGTCTATAAATACTTTCTTTTGGATAAAAGACAAACTTTCCCAAAAGTTTTGTCCGTCCAGATAATCAAGAACCAGTCCTTCCCTGTTTACCGCATCCTGCAGCTTTATCTGGTAATCCTTATCGGAAAAAAATAAAACCTGACAGTGATATGCTTCCCAAATTTCTTCCCTGGTTTTTCCTTCCTCTATGCCTTCCGCCGCCAATATACTCTGCTCATTATAATAAACCATATCTCTGCCTATAAATATCTCTTTTTGAAACATGCCCAACAGGGAAAAAAACAGCACACCAAAAACCAATGTGTATACTGCCATAAAATATCTCATTTTCATTTACAAAATCCTCTTACCATACAAAAACAGTTACTTTCCATATTCCAAAATATAGCCGGTTCCCCACACAGTTTTAATGAGTTTCGGCTCATTGGGGTTCTCCTCTAATTTTTCCCGAAGTTTGCGGATATGGACGTTTAAAGTACCGTCACTGTAAAAAGCATCTCCCCACACCCTCTCAAAAATCTTCTCCTTTGTTACAATACTGCCCCGATGTTCATACAGGCACTTTAAAAGGGCAAATTCTTTTGCCTTTAAGGGAATCTCCCGCCCCCTGTAACAGACAGAAAGCTTATCCTCCCACAAAGACAGTTCTTCCTGCTTTTGCCCCTTTTTTTCTTCGGCAGATTCCTTCCTGGACAAGCGTTTTAAAATAACATTTACCTTTGCAAGAAGAACGCTTAGAGAATAGGGTTTTTTAATATAATCATCCCCTCCGATATTCAGGGCAATAAGCACATCATCATCACTCTGCCTTGCACTGACAAACAAAATGGGAATATCCCATTTTTCCCGTATTTTCTTGCACATGGTAAAACCGCTTTCCCCTGCCAGGTTAATGTCCAGCAAGAGAATATCCACCCTGTTATTTTCCAGAAAGGAAAGGCCGCCCGCTATGGTCTCTTCACATGCCATGCTCACTCCGAACATCTGAAAATACTCCTGGGTCATCTGTGCCAAATCTGATTCATCATCAATCATCAGACAATTATAATGTCTAAAGGGAGTTTGCAAAGTCATCCATTTCTCCTTTATCAAAATACAACAACTGCTCCTGTTTTTCTGCATCCCTTACAGGAAGGAAAACCGAAAGTTTCACCGCTTTATGCCCGCATACAGGACAACGGTATACATGCATCCCGCAGGCGTAAATGCCTGGAGGAATCTCCTGCTTGGAATCTACTTTTATCATATTTTCCCTGTAAAATTTTGCATCATCATGCTGCACATAATGGCCCACGCGCATATTCGGCAGCATGTAAAGCTGCTTTCTTGCCACATCCATTTCGGACTGGCACTTGCTGCACCAGTCGTCATGAAATACATTTCTCATTTTCCGTAAAAATCCCATAATTTCTCCTTCTTAATTGCCCCGGGCATCATTTAATACCTCAACCATCATATCCGCCTTGGAAATCCCCTCTAAAATATACTTATGGTCCATGGCCCAGCGTCTGTTGGAAATAAATGTATTTACCCTGATTTTAATGCCGTCAACTAAAAATAAAAAACTGACCCTGCTGCTTCCCGCAAAAATTCCGGTGCCTGTTTTTCCGTCATTCACCCAGGTTTTTGAAATCCGGCTGGCAGGGAATACATAATAGCGGAACGGGTTCCAGCGGAATAAAATTGCAAGTTTCCCATTCTCCTGGTCAACAATCACCGTACAGCCGTCTGCGACAAAGGTATGGTTTCTGGAAAATCCTGCCCCGTCCAGTTCCTTTTCCATTTTCTTAGTCCTCATGCTGTAAAGGGGCTTTCCCAAAATCACCCACCAGAGAGCCGCAAATACCAGCGGCCCAAATATCAATGCCACTGCTGCAGCGCCAATAACTTCTGCTACTGCATAAATATAATAACAGATTACAATTGCAATAATCGGCACAAATATGTACACTAAAATATACACCAAGTTGCTTTTTTTAAGTTTTTCATTCTCAGCCATATTTTTCTCCTTTTGCATTAATCCCATTCTGATTTTTTATTTCTCGGAGGGAAGAAATAAGGGAAAATCCCTATTTTTGCCCCTAATGAATGAAACAGCGGAAATACAAGAATAAATGCTGCTGCCTGTGCCGCTGCCTTATAACCGGAAAATCCATTAGCCTCCTCACCCTGCATGGCACTTTCCCCTGCCATATCCACATAAAAATCTGTTCTGGTAAGGGCAAGTTCTTCATGATTGTAAGAAATCTGCTCCATAAAAGTTTTATCTTCCTTAAGGTCTGCCTTTACAACCCTGCCCACCGGAAGCCTGGATACACCGGTAAAACTGTCGCCCCCGTCAGGTTTCACTACATTTTCCGTATTGATGCTTGCAGCGATTCGCTCACCGGAGGGCAATGCCACATTATACAGATACATTCCGCCAAAATAGCCGCCTCCTTCATTCCGGTAGGCTATGCCATCCGACAAAATGGTAAAGGTATCATGGGAAAGTAAATCATCCACACTATTTGCCGCAAAAACATCATCTCCCGCTTTTCCGCCCACATCACCGTCTGCAGCCACTTGTTTTTCCACATGCTCTTCATGGTCTGTGGGCGCTATGGCATCCACCAGCTTCCCCGCACCCCCAGCCGCCAGGGTTGCGACAAGAAGGGTAAGCCAGATATCAAACCTTAATCTGTATAGCCTCATACATTTTCACCACCTTATATCTGAAAAAAACACATGAAAAGCCTCCCCCGGATTTCTCCGGAAGAGGCAAAAAACATGCGTTTACTATAATATTAGCACTTTCCGGCCTTATGAGCTTCCTCAATGGAAACTGCAACAGCCACAGTAGCTCCTACCATCGGGTTATTACCCATTCCGATTAATCCCATCATCTCCACATGAGCCGGAACGGAAGAAGAACCTGCGAACTGTGCGTCGGAATGCATACGTCCCATGGTATCAGTCATACCGTAAGAAGCCGGGCCTGCAGCCATATTATCCGGATGAAGGGTACGTCCCGTACCGCCGCCGGATGCAACGGAGAAGTATTTCTTGCCCTGCTCGATACATTCTTTCTTGTATGTACCTGCCACCGGATGCTGGAAACGTGTGGGGTTGGTTGAGTTACCTGTAATGGAAACGCCAACGTTCTCCATATGCATAATTGCAACGCCTTCCTGAACATCATCGGCACCGTAACATTTTACTGTTGCCCGAAGTCCATCGGAATATGCTTTCTCATATACCACATTTACTTTTGCTTCTTTGTAATCGTATTTTGTCTCAACAAACGTAAAGCCGTTGATACGGGAAATAATCTGTGCAGCATCTTTTCCAAGTCCGTTTAAGATAACACGAAGGGGTTTTTTACGCACTTTGTTTGCTTTCTCGGCAATACCGATAGCGCCCTCAGCGGCTGCAAAAGATTCATGTCCTGCCAAGAAACAGAAACACTCTGTCTCTTCCTCCAATAACATTTTTCCAAGGTTGCCATGTCCAAGACCTACTTTTCTGTGGTCTGCAACAGAGCCCGGAATACAGAATGCCTGAAGGCCTTCTCCGATTGCCGCTGCGGCATCGGCAGCCCGCAGTGCGCCTTTTTTAATTGCAATTGCAGCGCCTACCGTGTAAGCCCAGCAAGCGTTCTCAAAACAGATAGGCTGGATTTTCTTTACCTGATCGTATACGTCAAGCCCAGCGTCTTTTGTAATTTTTTCAGCTTCTTCAATGGAGCTGATACCATATTTGCTTAATGCAGCATTAATCTGGTCAATTCTTCTTTCATATGATTCAAATAAAGCCATTGTATTCGTATCTCCTTTCTTATTCTACTCTGGGATCAATGATCTTAACAGCATCGTCCACACGGCCATATTGTCCTTTTGCTTTTTCCCATGCTGTGTTAGGATCATCACCTTTTTTGATGAAATCTGTCATTTTTCCAAGAGAAACGAACTGATATCCAATAACTTCGTTATCGGCATCCAAAGCAATTCCGGTTACATAACCTTCAGCCATCTCTAAGTAACGCACACCTTTTTCTTTTGTTGCGTACATAGTACCAACCTGGGAACGAAGCCCTTTTCCCAAATCCTCAAGGCCGGCGCCCACTGCCAGTCCGTCATCGGAGAATGCACTCTGGGTACGTCCGTAAACAATTTGTAAGAATAACTCTCTCATAGCTGTGTTGATTGCATCACACACTAAGTCCGTATTTAATGCTTCAAGGATTGTTTTGCCCTGTAAAATTTCTGCTGCCATAGCTGCAGAATGGGTCATACCGGAACATCCGATGGTCTCTACCAACGCTTCTTCAATGATGCCGTTTTTTACATTTAAAGATAACTTACAGGCGCCCTGCTGGGGAGCACACCAGCCGATGCCGTGTGTAAAGCCCGAAATATCTTCAATTTTTTTAGAGTGTATCCATTTTCCTTCTTCAGGGATTGGAGCTGGCTCATGTTTTGCGCCTTTTGCCACCGGGCACATGTTTTCAACTTCCTTCGTGTAAATCATTTTAAGACTCCTTTCGACTAAATAATCCTTTTTGCGAATGCAGGCTGCATTACTTCCCCTGCACACTGTCTTTATTTTCGCATATTTTCACTCTTTCGTCCAGTACTTTTCAACATATTTTTCCTACAATTTCATTCTTATTTTTGTATATGGAATCCCCGGGAATTACCCCCCTTACCATGGACAAAGGATAGACATTTGTATGCTTTCCTATAACAGTCCCTGGATTTAAAACGGAGTTGCACCCCACCTCCACATAGTCTCCCAGCATAGCGCCAAACTTCTTTAATCCGGTTTTGATTTCTTCTTTTCCGTCTTTTACGCTCACTAATGTCTTGTCAGACTTTACATTTGAAGTGATGGAGCCGGCTCCCATATGGGATTTATAACCTAAAACGGAATCCCCCACATAATTGTAATGGGGTACCTGAACGGAATTGAAGATAATCACATTCTTTAACTCCGTGGAATTGCCCACCACCGAACCCTTTCCCACAATTGCGCTGCCCCGGATAAAAGCACAATGGCGTATTTCCGCATCTTCGTCAATAATTAAAGGGCCATTTAAACATGCGGTGGCAGCAACTTTTGCAGTTTTCGCCACCCAGATATCTTCCCCCTTCTGCTCATAAACAGAAGGATCTAAACCCGGCCCAATCTTTTTTATAAACCCGGCAATATCCTTCAATGCCTCCCAGGGATATTCCACAGAGGATAAAAGTTCTTTTGCAATGGTTTCATTTAAATCGTACAAATTGCTGACTTTGCATTGTTCCATAAAGCTCTCCTTTCTTAAATCCATATTTTGTTTTTCTGTATTTTATTAAACTATCATTTTATTATTTCTTTGTTTTATAGAATTGCGCAGCTTTATCAAATTCTCCCCTAAGCTGATACTGGTTATTTAAACGCAGCACGCCGCTGGTACGGCTTTTCACAAAGTTGGTAAGCTTTTCCATATACTCGTCTCCCGTAATGCTTCCCTGGGCGACATAGGTTAATCCTTTTTCCCAGCTTGCAGTTAATTCAGGATTTAACAATGACCTGATAGACGCATTTACCACATCATAAATCATTTCTCCCATTAACGTGGGCGTAATAATCTGGGTTTTCCTGCTTAATGCCAGATATTTGTTGTTTACCAGCTTCTTTAAGATTTCCGCCCTGGTGGCGCTGGTGCCAATGCCGCTTCCCTTTATCTGGGCTCGCAGTTCCTCATCCTCTATCAACTGCCCTGCATTTTCCATGGCAAGAATCATGGAGCCGGAATTATAACGTTTTGGAGGAGTAGTTTCTCCCTCCTTAATTTCATAACCCCCATGCTCTAATACATCCTTCTTCCGTAAGGCGGCGATATGTTCTAACACATGGGCATCACAGACATCCTCTTTTCCTTCCTCCTCTTTTTCATCCGGGTTTTTCCCTTCCCCCTGCTTTTTTTTGAAAGAGTAATTCATTACTTTCAAATATCCCTCTTCCGCTAAAACCTTAAATCCGGCAAAAAACTGCTCCTTTGGCTCTTCGGCTTTACCCTCATCATCCTTTTTGGAATGCATTGCCTCCCCCCCTGTCACGGAAGTGATAAGGGAAACTCTCTGGTAAATTGCCGGAGGATAAAATATGGCAAGAAATCTTCTTACAATAACTTCATAGACATTGATTACCCTTTCGCTTAATGATTTCATGGCGCCAAAGCCCTGTCCCGTAGGAATAATAGCATAATGGTCGGTAATCTGCTTGTCATTTACATAACGGGTTTTTGCTATTTTTTTGTAGGATTCCCCATTTAAAATTTCTTCTGCAAAAGGTTTCATCCCGGGAATGTTTCTCATTCCGGCAATATTTTTTTTGATTTCTTTGGCAACTGCGGTGGATAAAACCCTGGCATCCGTCCTGGGATAAGTTACCAGCTTATTTTCATACAGCTTTTGCACAATAGCAAGGGTTTCATCCGGGCTAATCTTGAAAAACCTGGAACAGTCATTTTGCAGTTCCGCTAAATTGTATAACAAAGGAGGATTTTTCGCTTCCCTTTTCTTCTCCGTTTTCTCCACTGTTAAGGGCAGATGCTCTATCATGCCGATTAATTCCTGTGCCGTCTCTTTTGCCAGAAAACCGTTTTCTTTATATAATTTAGGGGAACCCTCATATCTTGACTGAGAATTCACCCGCCACTCTGCATCCACCATTCTGCCTTTTAAATTTAATTTTACTATAACACGATAAAAAGGAGTTTTCACAAACTCCCTTATCTCCCGCTCCCGGCGGACAACCATGCCAAGAACACATGTCATTACCCTGCCCACGGAAACTACCGCATATTTTTGATGGAGATAATTTGCAATGGAATCTCCATATTTTAAGGTTAAAAGCCTGGAAAAATTAATTCCCATAAGATAATCTTCTTTGGCTCTAAGATAAGCGGACTCTGCAATATTATCATACTCCGATAAATCTTTTGCCTCCCGAATCCCCCTTAAAATTTCCTCTTCTGTCTGGGAATCAATCCAGACACGTTTTCTTTTTTTCCCTTTAACCCCTGCCATCTGTTCCACCAGGCGGTAAATGTATTCTCCCTCCCGCCCGGAGTCCGTGCACACATAAATGGTATCAATATCCTGTCTGTGAAGCAGGGATTCCACAACTTTATACTGATTTTTTGCACTGTTTATCACTTCATACTTAAATTCATCGGGAATAAAAGGCAGTGTGGCAAGGCTCCATTTCTTGTATTTTATATCATACTCTTCAGGATAACTCATTGTCACCAAATGGCCTACGCACCAGGTAACCACCGCCTGCTCCCCTTCCCTGTACCCATTATAGCTTTTCATGTCCATCTTAAGCGCCTTGGCAAATTCCTGGGCAACACTGGGCTTTTCCGCTATAAACAATGATTTTGGCATAAATAAATCCTCTTTCTATAATTCATTCATATCAATTAACACAAAACGTTCGTCTTCTTTGGATTTTGCAATTAATGCCTCATCAAAAGCCTTCGCGGAAAACAGAAAATACTGTTTGGCACGGATTCTTGCCTGCTTCATCATCTCTTCCAGATTCAGATACCGCTCATAAGTCATTTTTTCTTCCGACCAGTTGCAAAGCCCTACTATATTCTCCCGGATTTCATTCTGGGCAATAATATCAATATTCCCCTGCTTTCCTATCCATGTACCGATTTTTTTGAACTTCATAGGCAGCTTGCCGATACGGTTTAACAACCCCATATATTCCACACAAACCTGGATAAAATAACGATTTAAATATTCCTGCAATTCCTTTGCAATATGCCTGTCATAAAATGCAGACGGGGTAGAAATCGCCAGTTCCGACTGATATGGAAATACGAACTTAAACCAGAAATTAATAAATGTATTCTTAATCTGATAAATTCCTTTCTGGGCATTGTCCCATCCTCCCGTCTCGAAGGATACTACTTTTTCAATCACTTCCAGTTCCATAAGATTTTTTAAGTAAACGCTGATTTTTGCCCTGGAAAAACTGGTACAACTGTACAAATCATTTAATTTCCGATTGCCTCCGGCAATTGCTGCCAGAATGGTATTGTACACGGAAAGCTCCCGAATCTCCGTACTGATATAACGCTCCGCTTCCCCGTAAAGTGCTCCGTCCGAAGAGAGTATCTGACGGCAGATATTTTCTTTCGTTGTTTTTTTTGCATCCCAGCATCCTAAATAAGAAGGGATTCCGCCTAAAATGCCGTACACTTCCACGCTCTGGCTGACAGTGTATTCCGGGAATGCCCGCACTACATCTAAAAAGTTCCAGTCTGTCAGTTTATGTATGCAGTCGATTTTACCGTAAGACTGCTTTAAGTTCTCCTTTAATTTTTCTTCAATCCATACCATGGCAGAACTGCACAAAAGTATCATCACATCCACAGAACCAAACTGTTTTTCCTTTAGTTTTACAAGATACTGGAAAAATGTTTCATCATTCTTTAAGATAAGATGAAATTCATCAATTACAAGCACAAATTTCCTTCCGGCGCTCCGTTCAATCCTCACAAAACAGCCCTCGTAATCATGTTCCTCTATTCTAATGGGAAACTGTGCCGTAATTCCGTCCACAAACATTTTCTCCTGCCATTTGGGAGATACTTTGGAAGCCTGGTAGTAGTAGAATTTCTTATCCCTTAAAAACTGCCTGATGTAAGACTGCTTTTCACAGCCTTCCCTGCCATAAAATATTACAATCTGACTTCCGGGCTTTTTGTATTCTTCCTCTAATTTCTTGTAATCTGCGGTTCTTAACGTCATATACTCCTCCTATGCGTTCCTGCCTTCATATGGTAGAATTTAACAACCAATTTTTTAAAGCTTATCTTTAATTATAACACACTTTAATTTTTATTCAACATCTTCATCAAAATTTTGCAGGAAAAATGCATATCCGATTTATTTTTTTGTTATATATCCCTGTGCTTTTAACAATTCTGCACACAACACGGCGCCTCCGGCAGCTCCCCGGATAGTATTGTGGGACAATCCTACAAATTTCCAGTCATATATGGTATCTTTCCGAAGACGCCCTACACTGATTCCCATGCCGTTCTCATAATTTACATCCATGGCAACCTGGGGCCTGTTGTCTTCCTCTAAATACCGGATGAACTGCTTTGGAGCGCTGGGCAGCTTTAATTCCTGGGGAACCCCTTTAAAGTTTTCCAATGCGGTAATTAACTGCTCCTTTTCCGGGTTCTTTTTAAATTTAACGAAAACTGCGGCGGTATGCCCGTTTAAAATAGGCACACGGATGCACTGGCATGTAATTAAGGGGCTTTTTGCCGGCTCAATAACGCCGTTTTGTATTTTACCCCAGATACGCAAGGGCTCCTTCTCGCTTTTCTCTTCCTCACCGCTGATATAAGGGATAATATTTCCTTCCATTTCCGGCCAGTCTTTAAATGTTTTTCCTGCACCGGAAATTGCCTGATAGGTGGTGGCAACTACCTCGTAAGGCTCATATTCTTTCCATGCGGTTAATACCGGGGCATAACTCTGAATGGAGCAATTGGGTTTTACGGCAACAAAGCCTCTCTTTGTGCCTAACCTTTTCTTCTGAAATTCAATCACTTCCATATGCTCCGGGTTGATCTCCGGCACCACCATGGGCACGTCCGGCGTCCAGCGGTGGGCGCTGTTATTGGAAACCACGGGAGTTTCCGTCTTTGCATAGGCTTCCTCGATTTTTTTGATTTCATCCTTTGACATATCCACAGCGGAAAAAACAAAATCCACCTCCGAAGCCGTATTTTCCACCTCATTTACATTTTTTACCACAATATCCTTAACGGAAGAAGGCATGGGAGTATCCATTTTCCACCTGTCTCCCACCGCCTGCTCATAAGTTTTCCCCGCACTTCTGGGGCTTGCCGCAATGGCAGTTACTTCAAACCAGGGATGATCGTCAAGCAGGGAAATAAATCTTTGCCCCACCATCCCTGTTCCTCCTAAAATACCGACTTTTAATTTCTCACTCATGTTCTTTCTCCTTCCATAAATTATTTTCAAGATACGTTTTCTCTATTGCAATTACTTTTTCCATGGCAAGGCGCCCCGGAGCGCCTATGGTAAGCCGCTTATTCACGCAGGTTTCCATGGAAATGGCCTGATAAACATCCTGCTCAAACACATCGGAAAAGCTCTTTAACTCCTCCAGACTCATATCGTCAATGGCAATCTCCCTGTCAATACAGTATAACACAATTCTTCCGATAATGCCATGGGCATCCCTGAAAGGTACACCATGATTTACCAGGTAATCCGCCGCATCCGTGGCATTGGTAAATCCCCCCTTTGCACTTTGTTCCATAACTTCTCTGTGGAACTTCATGGTAGAGAGCATACCCTCAAACAGGGCAATACATCCCTTCACCGTATCAATGGCATCAAATGTAAGTTCCTTATCCTCCTGCATATCCTTATTATACGCCAGCGGAATCCCTTTCATTGTAGTTAACATAGAAATCAAAGCTCCGTAAACCCTGCCGGTTTTTCCCCGGACAAGTTCCGCTATGTCAGGATTTTTTTTCTGGGGCATAATACTGCTTCCTGTACTGTACGCGTCATCTAACTCCACAAACCGGTACTCATTGCTGTTCCAGATAATCACTTCCTCGCAGAACCGGCTGAGATGCATCATAATGGTGGAGGCTGCCGATAAAAACTCAATCAGGTAATCCCTGTCGGAAACACCGTCCATGCTGTTTAGTGTGGGCCCGTAAAACCCAAGAATCTCTGCGGTATACTCCCTGTCCAGAGGATAGGTTGTGCCTGCCAATGCCCCGCTGCCAAGGGGACAGTAGTTCATGCGCCGGTAAATATCGTAAAGCCTTTGTCTGTCCCGTTTAAACATTTCAAAATAAGCCCCCATATGGTGTGCCAGGGTGATGGGCTGTGCCTTCTGCAGGTGGGTGAAGCCCGGCATGACAGTATCCGTATTGCTTTCCATAATGGAGAGGATAGTTTTTAAAAGCCGATATAACAACCCGTCCACTTCCTTTATTTCCCCTCTTATATAAAGACGCATATCCAAAGCCACCTGGTCATTCCTGCTTCTTCCCGTGTGAAGTTTTTTCCCTGTATCTCCTAAACGCTCAATCAGGTTTGCCTCCACAAAACTGTGAATATCCTCATATTCCTCACTGATGGTAAGTCTGCCGGATTCCACGTCGGATAATATTTCGTCTAAAGCATTCAAAATCTGCCCTGCTTCCTCTTTTGTTATAATCCCCTGCTTTCCTAACATTGCCGCATGAGCCTTACTGCCTTCAATATCCTGTTTGTATAATTTTTTGTCAAATGATATGGACGCATTAAAATTGTAAACAAGCTTGTCCGTTTCTTTTGTAAAACGTCCCCCCCATAACTGAGCCATCTTCTTATCTCCCTTCTTTTTGCAATTCTCTCTCGTTTTTAGAAAATATACATCCGCAGTAATCCTGCCGGTACATGCCATACATGGCAGAGAGTTCTACGGAACGTTTATAACCGTTTTTTTTCTTAAAGTCGGAGCAAAGATAGGGAACGCCATACTCTTTTGATAACTCTTCCCCTATCTCATTTAACTTTTCCGCGTTTTTTAAAGGGCTTATGGACAATGTGGTGGTAAAATATCCGGCACCAAGCTCTCCTGCCAGCTTTGCAGTTTTGGAAAGCCGAAGGCAAAAACACCTCTCGCAGCGCTCTCCCCCTTCTTTTGCCCCTTCATATCCCTTTACCGCGTCATAAAACTTATCTTTTTCAAAATCTCCCCGGATAAAATCCACCGGATGTTTTGCGGGAAACTCCTCTATAAACCGCATCTGCTCCGCCACACGCTTTTCATACTCATCCTCGGGATAGATATTTGGATTGTAATAAAATACGGTAATGGAAAAATACTCCGAAAGATATTCTATCACATAGGAACTGCACGGGGCGCAGCAGCTGTGAAGCAGAAGTTTCGGCACCTGCCCTTCTCTTTGCAGCTTCTCTATTGTCTTTTCCAACTCTTTCTGGTAATTTCTTTTATTCATTCTTTTTCTTTCCTTTAATCACGCAGATGTTTCTATTTTACCCTATGTGTCAAAAAATAGCAACTGACATAAACTACAATTATAGGAAGGAGGCGGGAATATTTATGGAATATTTAATCTCATGTCAGCATATGTTTTATACTTATCATACCCTGCAGGGGGAGACTCCCGCTTTGTGTGATATGGATTTTCAGGTAAAACCAGGAGAATTTGTGTCTATTGTAGGGCCTTCCGGCTGTGGCAAATCCACGCTGCTCTCACTGTTGTGCGGCCTGCTGCAGCCGGAGTCCGGCAAAATCCTGTTAAACGGCAAAGCCATAACAAAGGACTGCAGCATTGGATATATGCTTCAGCACGACCATCTTTTTGAATGGCGCACCGTAAAGAAAAATATACTTCTTGGGCTGGAAATCCAAAAGAAAATCAACAGGGAAACTTTAAAAGAAGCCGATGATTACTTAAAAACCTATGGCCTGTACGACTTTAAAGATGCGAAGCCATCTCAGCTTTCCGGGGGAATGCGCCAAAGGGCGGCGTTAATCCGCACACTTTTGCTCCACCCCAACCTTCTGCTGTTAGATGAGCCTTTTTCGGCTTTAGATTACCAGACCAGGTTACAGGTATCTGACGATATCGGCAGTATTATAAAGAAAACCGGAAAAACAGCCATTTTAGTCACCCATGATTTGTCGGAGGCTGTAAGCCTTGGAGACAGAGTCTTTGTGCTTTCCCCGCTGCCGGCAACCATCCAGGCTATTGTGCCCATCCACTTTCCACCGGAATTTTCTCCCCTGCAGCGCAGAAATACAAATGAATTTAAAGACTATTTTAATCAAATCTGGAAGGAGCTGAACCTAAATGAACCATGATACATTATCTGCTGCCCAGATTACATTTCTTAAAGCACATAAAAGACAAAAAATCCGTATCCATTTCTATCGTTTTGCAATTTTAATCACCTTTTTATTTTTATGGGAATTCTCAGCTTATAAGGGATGGATTGATGATTTTATTTTCAGCAGCCCCAGCAAACTGCTGCTCTGCTGCTATCATATGATACGGGAAAACCAATTATTCTATCATATTGGAATTACATTGTTTGAAACCATTGTCAGTTTTATACTGGTAATGATTTTTTCACTTATCTTCACCATTCTTTTATGGTACAGCAAAACATTAACAAAAACCTTAGACCCCTATCTTGTGGTTTTAAACAGCCTTCCAAAGTCTGCTCTCGCCCCGCTTTTAATCGTGTGGTTGGGAGCAAATTATAAGACGATTATATTAACTGGCATGTCTGTTGCCATCTTTGGAACAATATTAAATCTATATATAGGATTTCAGGAAGTAGATGCAGAGAAAATAAAACTAATTAAAACTTTAGGGGGAACTCCAACACAAACACTGTTTAAGGTTATTCTTCCCGCTAACGCCAGCAACATTATTGGTTTAATGAAAGTAAACATCGGGTTGTGCCTGGTGGGAGTTATTATCGGAGAATTTATATCTTCAAAAAGCGGGCTGGGGTATCTGATTATTTATGGAAGCCAGGTTTTCAAACTGGACTGGGTAATCCTCTCCATTCTAATCCTCTGCTGTATTGCCATTTTGTTGTATGGCATCATCGGACTGTTGGAACGCTGTCAAAAGAACAAAACCTGATAAAACAGTATCACTTTTATTGCTCTGTAAACATACAGACGTACTATCTGCCGTTTACGTGCGGGCCGCGTTGTGCTAGCAGCTAATTTCCTTACGCGGCTCTGCACATAATATGAAAGTACTTGGATTTTTTATTTCCATACGCTTTCGAGCAACTGCTGTTTTCTTTTATAACTACTCTACTTTTAAAGTAAATCCATCATATATTCCCACTGGAATATCCGTTCCAAAAGAATACTCTTCTACCAATTCCTTTTCAAAAAAGTAAACCGTAACACGCTGCTTTATGGGATCCACTATCCAATATTCCCTCACACCGGCAGTCCTGTATTTAAACAATTTTGTAAGGTAATCTATTGACTTACTACTTGGGGAAACAATTTCTATAATCCAGTCAGGCGCACCATTGCAGCCTTTATCCGTTATCTTATTCTTATCACAAATAACAGATATATCTGGTTCTACATAATTTTTATTATTCTCATTCAGAAACACCGCAAACGGAGCAGGAATTACAGTACATTTACCATTATTGTGTTTAATATAATCCTTTATCTGGTAATGCAATTCCGAGACAATCATTTGATGCTTTGTATTAGGCGGCGCCATATAATAAATTTTTCCGTCTATTAGTTCTGCTCTTTCTCCATCCGGTAAAGCATATATATCATCAATAGTATAAATTTCCTCCTGCCTTAATGCATCCATTTAATCACTCTCCTTTTTATTAGACTATCAAACATTTTGCTGCATGACAAGCAAATATTCATTTATATCTGTTTAGTACCTTCACAGATACAATGAAAAAAAGTATCCAAAAAAGCAAAAAAAATGTTGCTATTTTAAGAAAAAGCATGTATAATTATAAAATGTGTGATGCCGATATGGCTCAGTTGGTAGAGCAACGCATTCGTAATGCGTAGGTCGTCGGTTCGAGTCCGACTATCGGCTTAAAAAAGGAATCTCCTAAGAGATTCCTTTTTATTTACCAATCCGGTCTTTATATTTGTGGTACAAAGACTTGATGGTTTCCTTGTCACTTTCACTGACACTGCTTCTCACATAGCTTTCCAGTCCCGAAGCATCTCCGTTTTTCACATATTGGGCTACGTTGGCAATATTCTCCTGGGTAAGATTATTGTTAATCAAATCCCGGCAGATATCCTTGTCCTCACTGCTCATACCGTCATAAACATCTTTTGCCATCTGGGCTGCGTCAGAAGCCGCAGAAGAATCGGAATTGATTACCGTCTCCAAAACATTCTCAATCAAAGCGTCCTGAACTTTCTCCTCCGCCTTTGCCACGATGTAATCCTTTGTAAAAAAGATTCCCACGCCTAAAACCAAAACAACGGTCAAAAGGATTGCCAGCGTCTTCCATCCGTTCTTCTTTCTTTTCTGTCTTTTTGCCATAATATTCACTCCTCTTTTCTTTTTCATATTCTTACCCAATCTTAATGGCTTTTTCTTTGTAAGTCAACCGGATTTTGTTAAATTTTAAAAAATCTTAAGATAGTTATTGCTTTTTTCTAAAAAAAGTGTTATGTTTGTCTCACACATTTTATGTGACTTTCTTTTTTCTGCACTTTTATGACATCATCCCCTTAACGACAAGGAGATTCTTATGAATTATACAACATTTAAAACTCAGATATTACAATTACTGCAAAAACATCTTCAACCTGATACGGATATCCATATTGAACCTATCATAAAAAATAATGGTATTATGCTGGACGGATTAGTTATACAGGAAAACTCTGTAAACATTTCGCCCACATTGTACTTAAATTACTATTATGAAGATTACATAAACGGGGATTCCATGGAACAGGTAACAGCACATATTCTGTCGGATTACAAACAGCACAAATCCGCCCAAAACATAGAACTTTCATTTTTTACCCAATACGACAGGATAAAATACAACATTATTTTTAAAGTAATCAATTACAACTCCAACCAGGCTTTGCTTAAAAAGGCGCCTCATTTCCGGTTTCTTGACCTGGCAATAGTCTTTTCCTGCCTTTTGCTGGATACTCCAAAAGGCAATGCTACTATATTGATTTTAAATTCGCATATGGAGTACTGGAAGGTAAGCAAAGAACAGCTTTATGCCGCTGCCAAAATCAATACGCCGCTGCTCCTTCCTTTTGAAATCCAGCCGTTGGACAAACTGCTGAATAAAATGATACCTGACTGGGCATCCCCGGAGGATTCCCAGGCCCCAAACCTTTATGTACTTTCCAACCAGTCCAATTTGTATGGAGCCTCTGCCATCCTCTATACTGAATATATCAGTGAATTTTCCAGGGACATTGGTTATGACTGTTACATTCTCCCCCGCAGTATTCACGAATTACTGCTTATGCCGGCGGAGAAACACATATCTCCCCGGGACTTAACACAAATGATTTGCCAGGTAAATGAGAGCCATGTTTTAGAGGAGGAAGTCTTATCAGACCACCCTTACTATTTTTCCATGGAAACAGGGGAGATAACCCAATTATAACATCTTGTACAACTCCCTGTACTCATCATAAGAACTTTTCCACGAGAAATCTGCCTCCATACCGCGAACCATCATGCTTTTCCAGTTCGCCTTATGGTGGTTGTACAAGTCCATGGCTGCAAGTATAGCATCCTTCATCTCATGGGCATTGTAATTAGCAAAGGAAAAACCTGTTCCCGTATCTAAATACTTATTGTAAGGCATTACCGTATCCCGCAGGCCGCCTGTTTCCCGGACAATGGGAATCGTACCGTAACGCAGGCTCATAAGCTGGCTTAAGCCGCAGGGTTCAAAGAGGGAAGGCATTAAAAATGCATCGCAGGAAGCATAAATCTTATGTGCCATCTCTTCCGAATACCCAATAGTTGCAGATAATTTTTCAGGAAAACGGTCTGCAAAGTAGCGGAACATATTTTCGTACCTTTCCTCGCCTGTTCCCAGAACCACCATCTGTACATTTTCCTGGCTTAAAAATTCTTCCAGGATATATGCCACCAGGTCAAAACCTTTCTGGTCTGACATGCGGGATACCATGCCTAACATAAATACATTCTTCTTTTTGGGAAGTTTTAATTCCTTTTGTAAACTTCCTTTATTCTTAGCTTTCTGTTCCATTACATTTTCTTTATCATAATGATAAGGAATATAGGTATCCTTACCCGGGTGGAACAAATCGTAATCCAGTCCGTTTTGTATGCCAAAGAGTTTGTAGGAGTATTTGCGCAGAATGCCGTCTAATCCGGCACCGCCCTCCGGCGTCATGATTTCCATGGCATAAGATTTGCTCACCGTAGTCACTGCATCTGAAAAGACAATGCCCCCTTTCATATAATTGGATTCTCCGTATGCTTCCAGATATTCCGATGTAAACAAATACTCGGGAAGACCGGTTGCATCCTGTACACTTGAAAGCCTCCAGCGTCCCTGGAAAAGGATATTGTGAATGGAAAACACCGTCTTAATATCCTTATAAAAATCCTTATCGCCGTAAAGCGTCCTCATATATACAGGAATCAAACCTGTCTCCCAGTCATGGCAGTGTACGATATCCGGTACAAAATCAAGTTTGGGCAGCGCCTCCACAACGGCTTTTGAAAAATATGCAAATTTCTCCACGTCCTCATGAATCTGCCCATAGGGATTTGGCCCTGCAAAATAATACTCATTATCCACAAAATAGTAGCCGATTCCCTTATAATCGCATTTTAAAATTCCTACATACTGCTGCCTCCAGCCCAGCTTCACATTAAATGTAGCTATTAACTTTAGCTTCTTTTGCCATTTTTCTTCCATGCAGGCATATTTCGGCAGAATTACCCTTACATCATACTCATTTTTATCAAAATATTTTGACAGTGAGCCTACAACATCTGCAAGCCCTCCTGTCTTGATAAAAGGTACTGCTTCCGATGCTGCAAAAAGTATTTTCTTCATAAAAATAGACCCCCATAATTACTATGATAGGTCTATTATACTCCATTTCTTCACGAATAAAAAGTACTAATTGCCATGCTTATAATCTAATCTGATTTTATCCGCAATTAATGCAATAAATTCAGAATTTGTAGGCTTTCCTTTTCCATTGTTAATCGTATATCCAAAAAGTTCATCTATGGTATCCATCTTTCCTCTGCTCCAGGCCACCTCAATAGCATGGCGGATTGCCCTCTCCACTCTGCTGGGAGTTGTCTGGAATTTCTTGGCGATGGTGGGGTATAATATTTTCGTTATGGAATTTAGCATTTCAATATCATCCACGGACATCATAATTGCTTCCCTAAGGTACTGATATCCCTTAATATGTGCCGGAACGCCAATCTCGTGGATAATATTGGTCACATCCCCTTCCAGGTTCCGGACTTTTTTCTCCTCCTTGGGGAAAATGGGCTCGTAGCTGCCCGCTCTTTGTATTTTCTTTTTCGCGGGCGCCTCCTCCTGCCTTCTGCTCCTTTTAATCCTGTTAATAATGGCCGCATTGTCAAAGGGCTTCATAATATAGTAATCCACACCCATAGCAAAAGCGTCCTCAGTAATCTTGTCACTGCTGATGGCTGTCACTACAATAAAAGAAGGATGTTTTTTCATGGTGGTGTCATGATTTACCCTGTCTACAACTTCCAACCCGTCCAGTTTTGGCATAATAATGTCTAAAAGCACTACGTCCGGTTCTTTTGTCTTAATCATCTGATATGCTTCCTCTCCGTCCATTGCGGTACCTACTACCTGTAACTCATTATCACTTTGTATAATATCTCCCAACAATGCCAGTGTGCTTTCATTGTGGTCAGCAATCGCAACATTCAATTTTTCCATCCAAATTATCCTCCAAACTTTTAAAAACTGATATATCCTATTCCATTTTTCACATTGGCCTCTGTGACTAAAAAAGAAACTATTTGTATTATAACATCCCATTTTCATGTTTCAACTCAAACATTTCGCGGTATTCGACACCCATGCCCATTCGACAGCTTCCCGTGTCTTTTGCAGATTTCTTTCCAAAAGATTTAACTTTAAAACAAAACAGTAAAAAATGGTAATTTTTTTCTACTCTCCCACTTCAAAATCTTCTGTTTTGCCTTCCGTTTTTGACTGCAAAAATTGTCAAACAACGTCGGAAAGTTTTCAAGAATCGACAGAATTTTCAAACAATGTCGATTTTTGCTATCACAATATGTTGATAACCTAAAACAAAAAGAAGCCTTACGATAACGGCTTCTTTCCATGAAAAATATAAAACTTTTTTAATCCTGTCCTACTCCTTCATCCCAAGCATAGCTTTCATGGGATTTACCTTTCTTGCCTCCTCCATAATCTGTGCCCGGTCATCTTTCACATAGTTTTCCAACTGCTTCAGTTCCTCTTTGCTAAATCCCCGGCTTTTATCTAATCTGCATTCCGGCAAAATGTATTCCGCCATATCCTTATTTCTCTGAAAAGAAACACGGACAAATTTTTCACCTTTTTTACGGATAATACCGGAGATTAGCATGTTTACTTCCTCCATACTTAAAATCTCCCTTCCAAATGTCCATCTGATATGATTATATCCGTACTTTTCCCAACTTACAACAGTTTTTTTTACAACCGGCAAACATACACGGGATAAGCCCTCCCGCGCCGTACCTCCGCCCTGCCCTCTGGCGGAATCTACTGGCAGCCACTCCAAAAACCCGGATTTTCCCGGCGTTTTGACGCTGTTTTATCTCATTATCCCCGGCCGCTGCGCCGGTAGGCACAAACCTCTGCTCCGCTTCTTTATGGGCACATGGCAATAAAAAAGAAACTTCATGGCACGAAATGGGTTTCTGCCACCCTTATCTGCTGTAAAAATATCCGCGTAATAAAGGCGAAAATAAAATCAGATGTATGTTTGTTTTATTAAGTTTTTAAGTGCCAGGTTTTTTACCTGAAACTATAATAAAACATTACATCTGACTATTTTAGGGCATAAAATGGCAGATAGCACGTCATAATTTGACAAAATACTATGTTTTTCTCAAATTAAGCCACTATCTTCAGATTATCCGCTATCGCTTTTAATACTTTTAACAAATACATTTTCTTATCTTCGCTTATGCCATTGAAGATTTCTAAAATATCCCCCTCTTCTGTGCCTTGCCACCCAAACAGGAGGAAATCTGTGCTTACATCCAAAACCTGGGATATTTCCATCAGCTTGTCCACGGAACAGGCTGTTTTCCCATTTTCAATACGCTGTAATTGTCTCTCATTTGCATAGTCCAAACGTTCGGCAAGCTGGTTTTGTGTCATATGGTTTCTTTTGCGCATCTGCTGTATCCTGCTGCCTACCGCTTCTTTATCATAATACTGCACGTTTCGTCTCATCCCTTATCTATCCTGAGCTTAGATATATATTACAGCAAAAACCCCCTGGAAAGGAGTGACTAAACCAGCTATTTTCGGATGAATACAGTACACCTTTTTCTGCCAAAAAAAGAAGGACTGCTATTCCTTCAAATAGTAATCCTGTCCTTTTAAGAGCTCTTCTACTATATGCAGGACAAACTCAACCTGATTGCTGCTGCAGTTCTTGGTCATAAACACAAATCTGTCTATATAGTAGCCTGTCTGTTCCCGGTTCATAAGCGCTAAAGGCGTTGTATCCAATGCCTCCACAATTCTTAAATATGTATCCAGGCTCATGGACCTTCTTCCCCGCTCAATGCTTTTTATGGTATCTATGGACACCTGCGCCCTCTCTGCTAATATGCCCTGGGAAATATGTAATTTTTTTCTTTCCTTTCTGATATTGTCTGCAATGATTTCGTACAGTTTTTCTCCCTGTTCCATAACAGCATCCCTTTCTGAAAATATTATATCAGAAATTTCCGCTTTTCCTTTCTAAATGTCACTTTTTCGCAATTATCTGTAACGTTTTGCTCTCTCTTACACACCGTACAAAATCGCGGAAACACAAAAAACGTCCCCTTCATCCTTAAATTCTATGATTCCATCATACTTTTCCGCCACTCTTTTTGCGCTGGGAATCCCTCTGCCATGGCTTTCCCTGTCCGCCTTTTGTGTACGCAAATCACTATTTTTCTCCTTTGACTTGCTGTTTTTGATGGTCAATATCATTTTTCCGTCCACATATTTATTTTCCACCTGAATAAAACGTTTTGCCGAATCCAGTATCATACATGCCTCAATGGCATTGTCCAGAAGATTTCCATATAAAATACCGATATCACCATAATCAAGCCCCAATTTCTCCGGTATATGAATGAAAGCATCCACCTGGATGCCTTCTGACTTTGCCACTCCTATTTTAATTTGAAGCACGGAATTAACAACGGGATTAGTGGAATAAAAATTTTCGTCCACATGTTTTAATTCCCTGCAGTATAACCTTAAATTACGGGCAAAAGCTTCCATATCTTCCTTTTCCAGTAAATGTACCAGCCCGTATAACCGATTCTGCATATTATGCTTTAGATTCTGTACATATTCATTGCGTTTCTCCATCTCATGGTAGTATATTTCTTTATACTTTATCTCTTCCGCATACATCCTGTCCCTATGGCATTTCTTCATAAGAACATATATATAATCCAGCATATACATAATGAAAAAATATACCAGCAGGCCGGATGCCATAATACCCATGCATATATAAAAAGAACTTTTTGCATATTCACTCCCGGCATACATAAAAATACCACACTGAATACATCCGGACACGGGAAGGATTAGAAGCGCTCCCGTGGCTTCCCCGGATATTTTTAACATATTCTTTGTATTCCCGGAAAACACCTGAGTAAACCGGTAAATAAAATTTCTTTTCAGAAAAACCATCATAATTTCTATAAAACAGTAAATAATTTTTTCTTTCCACTGTCCCTGGAAATTATATTGTGTATACATAAAATATCTTAAGGGTACTATGAAAGTCGTAATTCCTAAAAAATGAATCAACAATATACAGAACATTTTCAGGTTTTTCTCCGGCCTTTTAAATGTGTTCAGATAATACAGGAAAATTGCTAAATCGCAAAGAAATAGAACCAACTGTATAGAAAACATATGTTGTCACACCATCCTTTTAACAAATTCCAAATGTTTTTCTTTCAGTTTCTGTTTATGTGACCTGGCAATTATAAAGTGTTCCCTGTTATCCAGTATAACCTCATTGCCTTCGATAGCTTTTATGTGCTCCAAATTGATAATATAAGATACATGGATATGGGAAAATGCCCGTTCGTCCAACTGTTCCCACAATTCCACAGTAGTCATATTGGTTTTATATGTATCGGAAGATGTATGAATCATCGCCTGTCTTCCTCTTTTCTGGATGTATAAAATATCATCACAGTTTACCCGGAACTGATTTTTCCGAAAACAAAATACAAATTCATTTTTAACCATGCTTAAATAATCATTTGCTTTTTGTATTACCTCCTGCAGCTTTTCTGCCGTAATTGGTTTTTGTATATAATCAAATGTAATGACGTCAAATGCCTTCATTGCATATTGTGTATAACCTGTAAGAAAAACAATCAATGCCTTTACATCTGACTTACGTATGTGTTTTGCCAAATCCAGCCCGTTCATGCCGGGCATTTTAATATCCAAAATATACATCTGATATGGCCTGTCATTTTTCTTAACATATTCTAACAGTTCTTTTGGACTGAAATATATGTCATATTCTGCCATACCACGGGGAAGTTTATCAAATGCTTCTTCTACCATCTCCCCGTCTTCACAGTTATCATCGCATATTGCTATTCTCAACATAATATTCCCTCCTCTTGTAACGCAAGCAGAATATGAGTTAAAATTTATTTATAATTTTCTTATTTTTTTATCACTTTGGACATATATGCAAGAACTCTGTCTAAAAATGCCTCCCTTTGCTCTTTACTGCAATTAGCAATGTAATAATCCACATCAAAATCCCTAATACACTCACCTGTAATCAGATATGTGGGGTCAATATGGTACTTTTTATATAAAAGCAACATTTTATCGGCAGACAATCCGGTAACACCTGACTCATATTTCCGGTAATGTTCTTCCGATACTCCAAATAAAACTGCAAATTCTGATTGCTTACAACCTAAATTATTTCTTATTTCCCTTAACCGTCTTCCAATCTGTATGTTTGCCTCTTTTCTGCTTTTCTCCATGTCCTTGCACCTCCATATGAGTAAAATCATATCAACATGTGTTTAAAACATACAGAATAGAAAACAACCCAATGGTAATTATTTTGTGCACGGTTATGGTTATTTTTTAACTTTTGCTCTAAACGTAAAAACCGGATAACAAGGTTTCACTTGTCATCCGCTCTTACATGAACTGTAAAACATTTTCCTATTATTTCTAATTATTTTAATGAAACCAATACCAAATAACCCAATGGTTTTTCCAAAAACACAGCATCACTTACACCTCCCTTTCCTCATTAATTTATCTTTTGTACAAGTCCACCTTATCTTCCCCAAAACAAAAAAGCAATTCGGTTTGTATGAACGACACTTTTTTTGTACAAACAACACCAAATTGCTTTTTCTTCTTTTTAATCTATATTAAATTATATACTTATCTCTACCTGAAACCAGCCATTTTCACAGCCGTAAATGATTTCCCCCTCATACTTTTCTACCGTCTCCTTCACATTCCGGCTTCCGATACCATGATTTCTCTTATCCTCCTTGGAAGTTTCCAGTCTGTGATTCCCAATCACCGGGGTATCTGCCACCGTATTTCCCACCTGAAAATATAACTGTCTGTTATAACTGCCCAGGATGACTTCTATATTACGCTGCTTCTTAGGAGGAACCTTTTCACATGCCTCTATTGCATTCCTTAACAGATTGGATAATATGGTACACAAATCATATGCAGATACTTTTGTCTCCTCCGACAGCTCCCCTTTGATTTTCAATGCTATCTGCTTTTCTTTTGCCCTGTGGATTAAAGGGCTTAAGATGGCATCCACACTTTGATTTCCCGTATAAGACCTCACTTCTTCCACCGTTGACTCCTCTGTCAGCCTGGCAAGATACTCCTTTAATTCCTGCTGCTTGTCATTTTCGCAGAAATACTTCATCATATGAATATGGCTGTTCATATCATGACGGAATTTCCGCATTTTCTCATCCTGCTCCATAAGCTGTCTGAAATGCTCCTCCTGGGCCTCCATATATTTTTCATTCATTTCACACTGTTCTTTATACTGGATTTCCCGGTGTACTACAATTCCCTGCCAAAGAATCAATATAATAAAGACAATACTGGCAATAGAACTTGATAATCCACAAGAATTAATGATTTCCTCAGATATTTCTCCCATAGAAAATAATTCTATTGACATCATCAGCAAAAAGCTGCAAAACACACCAATATAAAATAATATATATTGTTGCCTTCCCAGTTGTACCTGAATAGGTTTTTTTCTCCTGTATACACGGTATCCTGCCAATATCAGCATCATGAAAATAGGCATACATTGACAAAGTAAGCCAAACCAATAATCTTCTGATATATAATGCCCTGAAACATCAAAAAAAACACCAAATAGAAAAGTAAAACTTACAATCAAATTTGCTGTTCCAATTACAATAAAAGGATAAATCATAAAATATTTTTTCTCTCTGTTTTCCAGCAGTAATAAAGGCAGTAAAACCATAGTAAAAATACTACAAGTTTCAGAATTTACTTTCCCTACCCAAGCCAACAACACAAAATGAATAATAAAAACAGCCCCAATCCCCAAAACCACACGCTTTCTATTCCTTGTAATCTCCGCCCCGAAAATAACTTTATACACCAGCAGATAATTTAACATCTCCGTCAACAAATACAGCGTTAAGTATATGATATCCCCTTTCATGATATCCCCTTTCATAATCTCCCCTTTATCTTTGCCTTTCCAAACTCACGATATTTTTTCCTGACAGAATCTTTATAAGTACGTCCAATGGGAATCTTCTCTTTACTGTCCCTGAGGGTAACTTCCCCTGCTATATCCATAACATTTACAAGATTTACCATGTAGGATTTATGCACCCTCACCATGGGAAGGTTGCTGAATTTTTGTTCCAACTCCCCGATTTTCTTTGTAACAAGGATATAATTCTCCTGTAAATCTTGGTTGGTATGTAAAACAATCTTTGTATAGTTCCCCTCCGCCTCAAAGTACTCAATATCTTCCAGTCTCACGTATGTTCCGTCTGACATTTTAGAATCATCAATACTCACCAAAATATCTTCTTTTAAATCCTCTAAAACCACGTGAATCCATTTGCCGATATCCGCCTTTGTAACAGGCTTTACCAGAAAACCAAGAGTTTTTAATCCAAATGACAGAAAAACTTTATCCTGATAACCGGACACAAATACGATTCTCCACACTAAATCCTGTTTTAAAATCATGTCTTTCACCTGTACTCCGTCGATGCCGCCCAGTTCAATATCCAAAAACAGCAAATCAACTCTTTTGTAATCTTTGTGCCTGCAATATTCCAGCACTTCCTCCCCTGACTGAAACATACGGTATTCGTGCTCCATCTCATGAACTTGAAAATACATTTCACATAAGTTATGTACACATTTACGGTCATGCTCCTTATCATCACAAATTCCAATAACGATAGACATACTACCCCTCCTGCCGGTGAATGCATAAGCTCATGTTTATCTTTTGCATTTAACAACTAACCAAAAATCTGCTGTTTTACCTATTAATATTTTTTATTTAATTTATTTTTAAATTATAGCATAGGTAATATACAGCATCAATCGCGATACGCGTAATGAGGACTTTCCCACAACTATGTTAAACAACCAACTGACGGAAAATGATACTCCTAAAAGGAGTATCACTGTTCCAGCATTTTTTCAATAAAAACCCCATAACCTTTGGATGCATCCGAGATAAATACATGGGTTACGGCTCCAATCAGCTTTCCGTCCTGTATAATAGGACTGCCGCTCATGCCCTGGACGATTCCCCCTGTTTCCTGAAGTAGCAAATTGTCCGTCACATGAAAAAGAATGCCCTTGTTTTCCTCTTTGCTGTTATAGTCAATTTCATCAATTTGAATTTCAAATTTCCGCAAAGTACCGTCTAAGGAAGAAAGAATATACGCTTTTCCCTTTTTAATATCCTGCTTCATGCCAATCTCCATATATTTTTTTGGCATTTCCTCAGGCAATTTCTTCAAATTTCCATAAATTCCGGTACGTGTATTTTCCCGTATGGTTCCGATACAGTACTCGTCTTTATAATTGATTACTCCTGTCAGCTCCCCGGGTATGCCGTTTTCTCCTTTGACAATCCCCACAATACTTGTCTCATATACCTTTCCGTCCCTGGAGGATAACATGCTTCCCGTATCCGCATCGCTGATGGGATGGCCTAATGCCCCGTAGGACATATTTTCCTCCACGTAAGTCATAGTCCCCACCCCTGCCATGTCATCTCTCACCCAAATACCAAGTTTATAAGTACCCTCCTTATCCATCACAGGAGTGATTTTCATTTCTACCTGCCTTCCGTCCCTTAAAATCTCCAATATCAAAGGCTCCCCGCCGGACTCTGCAATACAGTTTACCAACTCTTCCTTTTCCAAAATTTCTTTCCCGTTGACACTTATAATATAATCCCCTCCCTTAACCAACTGGTATGCCGGCTCATAGTTTAAACCGTCGGAGGACGCCACCTTTCCCGTACCGATAATCAAAATCCCCTGGGTTTTTGTGTAGATACCTATGGGAATACCGGAGGGAAGCACATATTCCGGTTCCACTACATGGACAGAAATCTCTTTTACAGGAATAAAATCCATAAATTTACAACTGAGAGTATAATCCCTTTCCGCAAGCTCTGCTACCCTTTGGGATGTACTGGAGAAAACCTCCAGACTCTCTTCCTCTTTTTCTATACTCACAGGCACCGGAAGGGAAATATCGCTTTTTTCTCCCTCTACAACATAAAGTTCATCCGGTATGGAAGAATATAAAAGATTTATGGAAAAAAAAAGCAGATATGCCATTCCGGCATAAAATATCATGTTTTTATACCGCCATAATTTATGATAAAACATTTAGGTTGCTCCTTTCATATATTTTGTAATGGAGCAGCGGCATTTTTGCTCTCTGCTGCCACTATGCATGAAAAAAAGAAGGATACCCTTCGCATCCTTCTTAGTATGTACCGTTTCCTATTCTTCACCCAATGATTTTTTTGTATTTGCTGCCAATTCTTTCATTTCCCTGGCAGAGGAAATGACGGTGTCCGTTATTTTCACGCCTCCAATCATCCTTGCCAGCTCCTTGATGCTCTCCTCCTCATTCAAAGGCCGGATGGTGGAAATGGTTGTCTGGTTGCTTACTGACTTTTCAATAAGAAAATGGCTGTCTGCCATGGCTGCAATCTGGGGAAGATGGGTAATACATATAACCTGATGGTTTCTGCCTAACACGTTCATTTTCTCCGATACCATCTGGGCTGTCCTGCCGCTGATACCCGTATCAATTTCATCAAAAATCAATGTTTCAATGGAATCCGTGTCCGCCAGAACCGTTTTTATTGCCAGCATAATCCTGGATAATTCCCCGCCGGAAGCAATTTTTTCCAATGACTTTAATGGTTCCCCCGGATTGGTGGAAATCATAAACTCCCCGTCATCATAGCCGTTTGCCGTGTAATGGGAAAGCCTTTTAAATCCCATGGAAAAAGATACATCAAGAAAATTTAATTCTTCCAATACTTTTTTTACGGCTTCCGTTAAAAGAGCGGCTTCCTTTTGCCGTATTTTGGAAACTTCCCCGCATAGCCCCTCCAGCTCCTCCTGGGCTTCTTTTAAATATTTTTTCAATTTTTCCAGGTATGTATCATAATCCGCCAGTTTTAAAAGCCTGTCTTTTTTTTCTGTGCAGCTTTCCAATATTTCTTCTATGCTGCCGCCGTATTTTGCCTTTAAGCGGTTTATGGTATCTAAACGAAGTTCCACAGCGGCAAATGTCTCTTCGTCAAACTGGGTATCTGAAATATATTCTGCAATTTCCCTGTTAAAATCATTCAAAAGATTATCAATTTCCATTAATTGGTTTTGCAGATTTTCCAATTTTGTATCATATTCGGAAACGGAAGATAATTCCTTTAACCCCCGGGAGAGACGCTCTGAGGCAGATTCAAATTCTTCCCCTGTCTGTGCGTAGGCAGTGTTTACCGCCTCCATAATCTTCCTGCCGTTTGAGAGCCGCTTATACTCTGTCTCTAGCTCTTCGTCCTCTCCTGTTTTTAATGCGGCTTCCTCAATCTCTTTTACTTCATATTCTAAAAAAGAAATTTCCCGGTTTCTCTCTTCCCCATCCATGTCGGCGCCATCTAACTCTGTTTTTAATTTTTTATATCTGCCGTAGGATTCTTTTAATTTTTCTTTTTTCTCCTGCAATTCATTTTTTGCATAAGCATCTAAAATATTCAAATGATTTTTTTTCACCAGAAGGGACTGGTGTTCGTGCTGGCCATGTATATCAATAAGAAGGGACGCCGCTTCCCGTATCTTTGACACAGGCACAGTCTCCCCGTTGATTTTGGCAGTGCTCCTCCCATTCACTATTTTCCTGCTTAAGATTACGGTATCTTCTTCCGGAATAATATCTAACTCTTCCAACGCCTGCCTCTGTTTATCATCTTCCACCACAAACACTAACTCCACCAGGCCGTAAGGGGCATTTTCCCGCACCATTTCCTTAGGAACCTTTTCCCCCAACGCCAGATTAATGGAACCGATAATAATAGATTTTCCCGCTCCTGTCTCCCCGGATAAAATATTTAATCCCGGCTTAAACTCCACCTCTGCCTCATTGATTAACGCAAGATTTTTTACATGTAAATTCTGTAACATATATTCTCCATTTCTGTGATATTTATATGGTCTCTCCCATGATTTTCTGCAGACGCTCCATTAAGTTCACTGTTTCGTCCACAGTACGCACTGCGCACATTACGGTATCATCCCCTGCAATGCTGCCTACGATTTCCCTGCAGTCCATGGCATCCAGTGCAGCCGCCACCGCCATTGCCATACCGGATTCCGTTTTGATTACCAGAATATTCTGTGCCATATCCATGGACACAAAACCGTCTTTTAATATACGGATATACTTTTGTATCATTTCCTCCGGGTTTTCGGCAAAAGATGCATATTTCTGCCTGCCGTTTTTCATTGCCACTTTGGACAGCTTTAACTCCCGGATATCTCTGGATATGGTTGCCTGGGTAACCGTATATCCTTCCCTCTCTAAGTAGTCTGCCAATTCTTCCTGGGTTTCAATTTCATTTTTACTTATCAGTTCTAAGATTTTAATCTGTCTTTTTGACTTCATAGGATACGGCACCTTCCTTATGAATAAATCTGCATTTTTTTCCTTAAAATTTCAAAAAAGCTAATCTGGCTTAATTTCAATATTTTTGCACTGCATTTTGCCCTGTGGATGGAAATGGTATCCCCGGGAGATAACTCTGCGGACTCTTCCCCGTCGAAATTTACTTCCGCGGCTTCCTGCTTTCCCGTCTGGCGGCTTCCCATCTCAATGATGATTTCATCTTCCGCCCCCACCACAATGCTTTTTGCATTTAAATCATGGGAATTGACAGGGGTAATTAAAATCATGCTGGCTTTTGGGTCTACAATCGGCCCTCCCGCCGACATGCTGTATCCCGTGGAGCCTGTGGGGGTTGCCACAATAATCCCGTCCGCCCGGAAGGTATTTAAATACTCCCCGTTTACATACACAGTCAGCTCCACCAACTGCATCACGCCTTTTCTGCATATTACAATATCATTTAATGCATGTATTTTGGGAAGTTTCCCTGCTTTTTTTGTGCAGGAACTGCCGCTTAACATCATGCGCTCTTCTATAATATAGCTTCCCTGCATAATCTGGTCAATGGCAGAATATACATTTTCCTCCTCCAGTTCGCAAAGATATCCCAAATGCCCTAAATTTACACCAATCAATGGGATATCCTCATTGGAAGCCGTCCTGGCGGCGCGGATTAATGTTCCGTCCCCTCCCAGGACAAAAACACACTCCGCCTCTGTGGGAATGACTTCCCCTGCCTTTGCAATGCTGCATTTTCCCCCTTTTAATTCTATATAATGTTTCATCTTTTTTCCAAGATGCTGCTCTTTGTCTTTTCCCGGATTGCTGATAATATGAAACTTTCTCATCTTTCTAATCTAATGCCAAATGGGCTGCCGTAACAGTATCACAAACCGAAACGCCTTCTCCCATACGTCCTTCCCCATCCTTTTTTATATAAACAAGATATTCAATATTCCCCTCCGGCCCTTTCACCGGAGAAAAATCCAGGTTTAAAATGGAAAAACCAATTTCCCTGGCATATGATATGACTTTTTCTATTACTTCCTCATGAACGGATTTTTCCCGCACTACCCCTTTTTTTCCCACATTTTCCTTTCCCGCTTCAAACTGGGGCTTAATTAAGCACACCATCTCCCCTTTCTCTGACAAAAGTTCTTTTGCCGGAGCTAACACTTTCGTCAAGGAAATAAAGGAAACATCCACGGATGCAAAATCCAACACATCAGGAATATCATTTGGCGTCACATAACGGATATTTGTTTTTTCCATGCACACCACCCGCTCATCCTGACGCAGTTTCCAGGCAAACTGCCCGTATCCCACGTCCACGGCATAAACCTTTTTCGCCCCGTTCTGCAGCATACAGTCCGTAAAACCTCCGGTGGAGGCGCCGATATCCATACAGATTGTATTCTGCAAATCTATGCCGAATGAATCTATGGCTTTTTCTAACTTCAATCCGCCTCTGCTCACATATTTTAAAGTATTGCCCTTCACTAAAATATTGCAGTCATCTTTAAAAGACGCACCTGCCTTGTCTTCCCTTTCATTGTCCACAAAAACATTTCCCGCCATAATCATGGCTTTTGCCTTTTCCCTGGAGGGGGCAAGACCCCGTTTCACCAGTAAAATGTCTAAACGCTCTTTCATTTTTTCCCCTTACCTTTATTCCCGTTTGATGCACGTCACATTGCCGGGGTGTCTTTGACTGAAGTATATTCCTCTATAATCCTATTTCTTACGGATTCCTCGTCAATGCCCACTTCTTTCCGAAGAATATTTACATTGCCGTGTTCTACATAATCATCGGGAATGGCAATATTGATAATGGAAATTTTCTTTTTCTGACGGCTTAAAAATTCTGTCACATGTTCCCCAAAACCGCCGTCAATGACATTTTCCTCCAATGTGACAAGGAGTTTGTGTTTTTCTGCCATCTTAATAAGAAGTTCTTCGTCTAAGGGCTTTGCAAACCTTGCGTTCACCAGTGTCACCTGATGGCCCTCCTCTTTTAGCTGTTCCCTCACTGTCTTAGCCACTTTTACCATACTGCCCAGGGCAAAAAGGCAAATCTCCGATTCCTCATAGAGCATCTCGCTTTTCCCGTAGACAATGGGTTCCCTGAATTCCTTTAATCCGTCATATGCCTCTCCCCTGGGATAGCGGATAGCAACAGGGCTTGGAAATTTCACCCCGAATTTGACCATGTCGGAAAGTTCCCATTTATTTTTCGGCGCCATAATAGTCATATTGGGTATACAGGAAAGGTAGGATATATCAAAAATCCCCTGATGGGTTTCCCCGTCGCTTCCCACAAGGCCTGCCCTGTCTATGGCAAATACTACGGGAAGATTCTGAATGCATACGTCATGAAGCACCTGGTCAAAGGCCCTCTGCAAAAAAGAGGAATACACAGCCACCACCGGCCTTAATCCTGCCGCCGCTAATCCTGCCGCAAATGTAACGGCATGTTCCTCTGCAATCCCCACGTCAAAAAACCGTTCCGGAAACATATTGCGGAAACGTTTTAACCCTGTGCCGTCTGCCATTGCCGCTGTCACTGCCACCACTTTATCGTTTCTGTCCCCCATTTTGCGCATAACGGTGGAAAAAATATCCGTATAACTGGCTTTTGTCCTTTTTTTCAAAGGAAGGCCTGTTTCTATGTCAAAAGGCTCCGTCCCGTGGAATCTTGCGGGATGACGCTCCGCCGGGGCATATCCTCTTCCCTTCTGGGTTATGACATGCACCAATACAGGCCCCTGAAGCCTGGATGCCTCTTTTAACACTTTTACCATGCCGTTAATATTGTGCCCGTCCACCGGGCCTAAATAAAGGATTCCCATATTCTCAAACAACATGCCGGGTACAAAAAGCTGTTTGATTCCGCTTTTTGTCTTTCGGATTCTATCTACAATCTGTTCGCCGTACACGGGAATCTGGCTTAAAGAGTTGGCAATCCCTGTTTTTACCACCTGGTAGGACTCTGCCGTCCTTAAATTGCTTAAATGTTTGGACAATCCCCCTACATTCTCGGAAATTGACATATTATTGTCATTTAAAACAATAATAAAATTAGAACGTATACGTGACGCATTGTTTAACGCCTCATAAGCCATGCCCCCTGTAAGCGCCCCATCCCCAATTACAGACACGACTTTGTAATCTTCCCCCTTAATCTGCCTTGCCAGGGCATACCCTAACCCGGCAGAAATAGATGTGGAACTGTGCCCCGTATCAAAACAGTCGCAGTCGCTTTCTTTTCTCTTGGGGAAACCGCTCATACCCCCGTATTTCCGCAGTTCGTCAAATCCCGCACGCCTTCCGGTAAGAATCTTATGGGTGTATGACTGATGCCCCACATCCCACACAATCTTATCCTCCGGCAGGGAAAAAGCAAGATGCAGCGCCATGGTAAGTTCCACCACTCCCAGGTTGGATGCCAGATGCCCCCCGGATACGGAAATCTTTTCAATAAGAAACTGACGGATTTCCTCTGCCAGAACAGGCAGTTCCTCTTTTTCCAAGTTTTTAATATCGTTCTCCTGTTTTATCTTCTCCAATACCATGCTGGTACCTCTATTTCTCTCGATGTATTAAATATAACAATAATTCCCACAAAAAATCATTTTTGACGGTCAGACTGTTTAATTCCTCCATGGCTTCCATAGTAAGGCTCTCCACCTTTTTTCCTGCCTTTTCAATGCCTTCAAATGTGACGTAGGTAAACTTATGATTTTTTTTGTCACTTCCCACAGGCTTTCCCAAAACTTCCAGGGAACTTGTCTCATCTAAAATATCATCCTGAATCTGAAAGGCAAGCCCCACTTTGCCTGCCACCGACTGGATTACTTTTTGCTGTTCTTTATCCGCCCCTGCAAGAATGGCTCCCACCAGCATGGAGGCTTCTAAAAGTGCGCTGGTTTTCAGCCGGTAGATAAAATCCAGTTTCCCGGCATCTATTATCTGTCCCTCCGACTCCACGTCTGCCGTCTGTCCTCCCACCATGCCGTATACTCCGGCTTTTCCTGCCAAAAGGGCAAATGCCTCCCCCAGCCTTTTATTTTCCGGCTCCCACAAAAAGGCTTTTGCCGCTGTTTCGTAGGCATAATTTAACAGGGCATCCCCCGCTAAAATCCCCATTGCTTCCCCGTACACTGCATGGGTGGTCTTTTTTCCCCTGCGGTATTCATCATTATCCATGGCAGGCAAATCATCATGCACCAGAGAATAGGTATGAATCATCTCAATAGCCGCCATAAAAGGTTGAATCACTTTTGAATTTCCGCCAAAAAGCCTGTATGTCTCCTGCATTAACATGGGACGGAGCCTTTTTCCTCCCGCCCGGATGCTGTAATTCATGGCTTCCAGCACGGTTTTCTGATATCCTTCTTCCTCAGGGAGAAATTCTTCTATTATCTCCTCGATATCAGAAACTCGTTTCTCTAATTCTGATTTTATATTCATGCTAATTTCCTCTTAGTTTAAAAATCATTTAATATTTCATTTTTTAATTGAAATCTTCGGTGGTTCCATCACCGTTTAAAACCAGCATCTTTTTCTCCACCATATCAATTTTATCATTACACTGCTTTAACTTCTTCATGCCTGCCTCATAAAGAAGAAAGGACTGCTCTAATGATACTTCCCTATCTTCCATCTGGGTAATGATGTCCTCTATCTCCAAAAACAATTCTTCCAAACCCGGTTCTTTTTTTTCTTCCATCTAATTCTCCACCTGCCCTGATATTGTCATACTCCAAAGTATACACATTTGGCTCACAGGTATACCTGTTCTGCCCTTGCCTTTACGATTCCGTCTGCGAACCGCAGCTTTAACACATCACCGTTCTTCACGCTGGACGCCTGGCTGACACGCTTATCTTTCGTATCTGTGACAAATGCCAAACCCTGATTTAATTTCTTTGCTGGAGACAGCCCGTCCATTTTCCCTGCAAGAACCCCCAGACGATACCGGCTGTCGCTTATCCTCTGCTTAATTATCTGCTCCAATTGGTTTTCCAACTGCATGGAATACTGTTTTTTCCCGTTTAATAGAGCCATGGGGCTTTTCTTTTGCAGGCTATGCATAAGGAACTGATATCGGTTTAACGCCAGATTCCATTTAAACTCCATGCCATAGTTTAACCCCTGCCGTAATCCTTCCATTCCCCTTTGCAGCTCAAATATGTCATACACAGCAAGTTCAGCCCCTGCCGAAGGGGTGGGGGCGCGCATATCCGCCACATAATCTGCAATGGTAAAATCTGTCTCATGGCCTACCGCCGATATAACCGGCACTTCACAGTCAAAAATTGCCCTTGCCACTATCTCCTCATTAAATGCCCACAAATCTTCAATGGAACCGCCCCCTCTTCCCACTATCATTACGTCCACGCCATACTGTTCCAGGGCACGGATTCCATTTACAATGCTTATTGCCGCTCCTTCCCCCTGCACCTGGGCGGGGTAAAGGATTATCTGCACATAAGGATTTCTCCTTCCTGCAATATTGCGGATATCCTGTACCGCCGCCCCTGTGGCAGCCGTTACTACTCCCAGGGTTTTAATATATCTGGGAATTGGCTTTTTGTATTCCGGGGCAAACATCCCCATCTCTTCCAATTCCTTTTTTAACGCCTGAAAACGCAGATACAAATCCCCTGCGCCGTCTTTTTTAATTTCTCTGGCATAAAGCTGATAGCGTCCGTCCCTTTCATACACTTCAATGGAACCGGTAACTACCACCTTATCCCCTTCCTGCATCCGAAACTGTAAACCTGTGCGGGCACCGGCAAACATTACCCCGCTGATTGCAGCTTTTTCGTCCTTCAGTGTAAAATAGATGTGCCCGGAAGAATGGTATTTACAATTGGAAATTTCCCCTTTTACACAGATATGTTTCATCATAAAGTCCTGTGAAAACATATTTTTGATATAACCATTCACCTGGGTGACAGAATAAATATTCCTAATCATGCAAACCTGGACAGCACACCATTGATAAATGCCGGTGAATCGTCTGTGCCGTATTTTTTTGCCAGTTCCACTGCCTCGTTAATTGCCACTCCGGTGGGGATTTCCTTTTCAAACATAATCTCATAAACCGCAAGGCGAAGCAGTGTCACATCCACTTTTCCCATTCTGCTGGTCTTCCATCCCTTTGTCCTGTCATTAATCATCCCGTCAATCTCATCTAATCTTTCCCGGATATCAAAAGATTTTTCCCGGATATACTTAAAATCATTATCTTCCCCGTCGTCCTCATCCATTACCAGGGCAATCTGCTCTTTAAATTCTTCTTCCTCATGAAAATCTATGCGAAACAAAATGAAAAAAATCTGCTCTCTTATCTGTCTTCTTGTCATCCTCTTCCCTTTCCTCAATCGACAAAAAAGGATGCCGGCAGGCATCCCTTACCCGGAGAGAAAACATTATTTGTTTTTTCCCATATCAACTGATGCAATTCGTACATTCACGCCGGAAACTTCAAGTCCTGTCATATTTTCCACTGCATTTTTTACCCTTTCCTGCACCTTAGATGAAACATCCGGAATAGAATATCCATAAGCGATATTTAATGCAACCTTTACATTGACAATGCCCTCTTCCACTTCCACGCGTATTCCCCTGGAAAGATTTTTCATCCCAAGCCTGCTTACCAGCTCGTTGGTTATATTACCAGCCATGGAACTGACGCCCTCTATTTCCGTAGCTGCAAGACCTGCAATAATGGCAATTACTTCATCTGCAATTTTTACCTCTCCTAATTTATCGTCTTTAATTTTAAAACCTTTTCTATCCTCAGCCATAAAATGCCTCCTAATAATATAATATACTTGTTACCATGCCGCATCCGGCACAAACGGCAATGAAAGATGCATGGTAACAAGTACAACATGCACACATACCGCAGGCGGCATGGCGCGTGTACGTTCTGCGCAGCAAGTGCGCAGAACTGTCATTTAAGTTCTTTCTTGTAATCATTATACCAGACTGCCAGCCTTTTGAAAATATAAAATTACAAATCTTCTTTTATATGCCCTGGAATATAGTATGTGAATTTTTCCAGTTTTTATAAAATTTTGTTATTCCTGCACCGTTTCCTGTATCAGATTGGTTCCCTGCTGATAGGACATATGGGAAAGCACCATAATGGCAATCTTAAATGTCATTGCGTCATCAAAACGGCGGATATCCAGGCCAATGGCTTTCTCCAGCCGTTCCAGGCGGTACACCAGTGTATTCCGGTGTACATAAAGCTGCCTTGCCGTCTCCGAAATATTCAGATTATTCTCAAAGAACTTCTGAATTGTCACCACGTTTTCCTCTGAAAATACATTGGGAATTTCCTCTCCAAACACTTCCCTGATAAACATTTCACAAAGACTCATGGGAATCTGGTAAATCAAACGCCCAATTCCAAGTTTGCTGTAAGGAATCGTCTCATGGTCGGCATAAAATATCTTACCCACCTCAATAGCCATTTTTGCTTCCTGGTAGGAACGGGTAATATCCTGTAAATTCTCCACCCTGTTGCCGTACCCTACCCGCACACGCACCATTGCCTCGCTGTGCAGATTATCCGAGAGCATTTTTGCCACGGAAGCCAATGCCTCATCATCCTTTAAATCCCGCACATCCTTTACAAGAATTACATTCTGCTCGTCTACCTCCGTGACAAAATCTTTTGTGGAATTGCCGAACATGCCCTTTACCATCTCCATAATAGAGGCATCTTTGCTTCCTTCCACTTCCACTACATATACAACACGTTCTGACTGTTCAATATGGAATTTTCTTGCCTTGTTATAGATGTCAACCACCAGCATATTTCCCAGAAGAATATTCTGCATAAAATTATTCCTGTCAAACTGCTCCCTGTAAGCCTCCGCCAAATTGCGCACCTGGCACACGGCAAGTTTCCCCACCATATAGGCTTCCTCTGTGGCAGATTTCACAAGCAGGATATATGCCACTTCTTCATCCACCAGCACTTTAAAGAAATGGGAACCTGCCAGCATCTGGCTCTCCGCCATGGACTCCGCAAAACTTGTCACTGCCGCCTCTAAATCTTCTTTCTGGTCAAACGTGGCAGCTACAAGTTTGCCTCTTTCATTGTACAGTGCCATATCCAGCCTGGAAATACTCTTCATTTCTTCCAATGTAATCTGAATTTTATGATTTGATAACAAAAAAACCTCTCCTTCTTATAAATTTTCCTTTGAATCGAGCAGGGGAGATTTATCGGCCCTGCTCGCTGTGCAATATAAAAGAAGCTGGGCGCAGATACGCCCAGCCCTTATTATAGCACGTTTTGTAATTAGTTTGTAATTGTCTGCTCTGTCTCTTTGTCAAATACATGGATTTTCTGTGTATCCATAGCTAATTTAACATGATCGCCAAGACGAGCTGTTGTTCTGGAATCAACTTTTGCTGTCATGCTTACGCCTGCAACAGTAAAGTATAATAATACTTCAGAACCTAATAACTCATATCCTGTTACATCGGATTCGATAATGCTGTCTTTGTGTGTTTCAATCTCAATCTGAGAATCTCCCATATCATCCGGTCTGATACCAAGAACTACGGTCTTTCCGTTGTATCCGCCGTCAGCCAGTTTCTTAGCTTTTGCAGGTGGAAGTGTAACTGTAAATTTATCGAATGTTAAGGTAGCTTTCTCTCCCTCTACTCTGCAGACTGCATCTACGAAGTTCATCTGGGGAGAACCGATAAATCCTGCAACGAACAAGTTGTTTGGCTCATTGTATAATTTAATCGGAGAATCAACCTGCATAATTACGCCGTCTTTTAATACAACGATTCTTGTACCAAGGGTCATAGCCTCTGTCTGGTCATGTGTTACATAGATGATTGTTGCGCCTAATCTCTGATGTAATCCTGAAATCTCAGAACGCATCTGCACCCTTAACTTAGCATCCAGGTTGGATAAAGGCTCATCCATAAGGAATACCTTAGGATTACGCACGATAGCACGTCCCATAGCAACACGCTGTCTCTGTCCACCGGATAAAGCCTTTGGCTTACGGTCTAATAATTTCTCCAGGTCAAGAATCTTAGCTGCCTCATGTACTTTCTGCTCAATCTCTGCCTTCGGAACTTTTCTTAACTTTAATCCGAATGCCATATTGTCAAATACTGTCATATGGGGATACAAAGCATAGTTCTGGAATACCATTGCGATATCTCTGTCTTTCGGCTCTACGTCATTTACAACCTTGCCGTCGATAGATAATTCGCCGGAAGAAATCTCCTCCAAACCTGCAATCATTCTAAGTGTTGTAGATTTACCGCATCCGGAAGGTCCTACGAAAATAATAAACTCCTTATCTTCTACTTCAAGATTGAAATCCTTTACAGCTTCAAAGCCGTTAGGATATCTCTTACAAATATTCTTTAATGATAAACTTGCCATTGGTCTAAATCCTCCTAAACTTTTATTGTCTTATCTTTATGTTATTACTTTAACAAACATTCTCTTTTTCTGCTATTCGATAAATACACAAAATAAAATATTGTTTATTGGTGTTTCGACGAAATCCGTATAGATTCCTGCTCTTATTCGTCAATTTGACGAATATATTATGTTTTTCTGTACACATTGACGAGCCTTGGTTTTTAAAAATACAACATATAGTGTAAGATGCATTTTACCCATACCATAAAAAGCTACCTGATTCCGGTGGTTCCAAATCCTCCCCTGTCCGCATTTTCTAATCTCTCACATTCCAAAAATTCAATCCGGGGCTGGTTTTTAACAATGCGGAACTGGCAGATTCTGTCATTTTTTTCAATGACTGTATCCCTGGTGGCATACACAGCCACATATCTTCGTCCCCGCAGTAGGAGCCGTCAATAACGCCGCAGCTATTGGTCTGTATAATGCCGTAATTTTTAAACGTAGAACTCCTGGGAACCACATGGGCCTCATATCCTTTTGGCAGTTCCATGGCAACCCCCAAAGGAATCAGTTTAAATTCCCCTGCCTTTAATTTCACCTGACAGGATGCCCGCAAGTCTATCCAGTCGGATTTGTCGTCGATGTAACAAAGCTTTTCTATGTCATCTGAAAAATATTTAATCTTTATGGTTTCCATGTTTACTCCCATTCCAAATCTGTGTTTTCCGCCTTTTTATTTCGGAGCATAAGTTCATTTACCGCGTCTTTTGCTGTTTTTCCATGAAACAGCACATCATTTACCTCCTCAATAATGGGAAGGTCAACCTGGTATTTTTCTCCTAATGCAATGGCTGCTTTGGCGGAATAAACGCCTTCCACCACCATTTTCACTTCATCCATGGCCTGCTGCATGGAATACCCCTGCCCGATTAACATGCCCGCCTTCCTGTTTCTGGAATGTTTGCT